>CAZLHZ010000202.1:0-4554 GCA_964559285.1 uncultured Actinomycetes bacterium
GTTGTCCGCGACCTGTGGCGTCGTGAGAAGGAGCGGGGCCTGTCCGCCGGCGAGAAGCGCATGCTGGCCAAGGCGCGACAGATCCTCGTGAGCGAGTTGGCCCTCGCGGAGCACACCAACGAGGACAAGGCTGAGGCCATCCTCGACGAGGTCCTCGCCAGCTGATCGGCTGGTCGTCTGTCACCGTGCCGTGACCGTCACCGCCGCCATCGTTCCCGCAGCCGGGCGCGGTGAGCGTTTGGGCCCCGGCCTGCCGAAGGCGCTGCGCCTCCTCGGGGGAAGTCCCATCCTGGTCCATGCGATCCGAGCTCTCACATCAGCGCGCAGCGTCACGCTCGTCGTGGTTGCCGCACCACCCGATGACGTCGACGAGGTCCGCGCCCTGCTCAAGGCGGATGAGTCCGACTGCGAGGTGCGCGTGATCGCCGGTGGTGACACCCGGCAGGACTCTGTCGCCCGTGCGCTGCAGTGCCTCCCGGAGGCGGTCGATGTCGTCTTGGTCCACGATGCAGCCCGCCCCCTGGTCCCACCGGAGCTCGTCGATGCGGTGACGAGTGCGGTCCGATCCGGGGCGTGTGCGGTCGTGCCGGGAGGGCGCGTTGTCGAGACCCCGGATCGCTCGTCGATGCGGGCGATCCAGACCCCCCAGGGATTCGACCGGCAGGTTCTGCAGGCTGCCCATGCGGCGGCCGACCTTGATGATCCGTCCGTGACGGATGACGCGGGACTGGTCGAACGGCTCGGGCAGCCGGTCCTCGTCATCCCCGGTCACGAGGAGGCGTTCAAGGTGACGCGACCCCTTGATCTGGTTCTCGCGGAAGCCATCCTCGCGCGACGGAGGGCCTCCGGTGCCGGGGCCTAGCGGGATCCCCCTGGTGGGGATCGGGGTCGATGTCCACCCCTTCGAGGTGGGTCGCGAGCTGTGGGTGGCCGGTCTGCTGTGGCCGGGGGAGGTCGGGCTGGCCGGCCACTCCGACGGTGATGTGGCGGCACATGCCGCATGTGATGCGCTGCTGTCGGCCGGCGGACTGGGGGATCTGGGATCGGTCTTCGGCACCTCCGATCCCCGCTGGGCCGGGGCCGCCGGGGTCACCCTGCTGGCGGAGACGGCGCGCCTCCTACGAGCGGCGGGATTCGAGATCGGCAACGTGGCCGTGCAGGTGGTGGGCGAGCGACCGCGGCTCGGCCCTCGACGCGACGAGGCTCAGGCGGTGCTGGCCGCCGCGGTGGGCGCCCCGGTCCGCCTCTCGGCCACCACCACCGACGGTCTGGGTCTCACCGGCCGCGGTGAGGGGCTGGCGGCGATCGCCACCGCGATCCTCGCCTGACGCGCGATCGCCTGAGGCGCCACCCGCCGCACCACCCGCCTGAGGCGCCAGCCGCCGCACCACCCCCGCGGACAATGTCCGTCGGTCCGCGCTCCCGCGGACACATCCGCGTCGTGATGGACCCCTTTTGTCCGCGGCGCCCCCTAGGGGCGCGGATGTCAGACCGTGCTGGTGATGACGTAGAACCCGGTGATCCCCGCGCCGCGCACATCCGGGCCCACGGTCCCGCGACCCCAGAGGGAGTCGTTGAGCGGCGTGACCCCCTGCTTCCCGATGGGGGCGATGGAGCGTACGACGTGACCGACCGGCTCGTGCCGGATCGCAGCAGCCGCCCATGCGCTGACGACCGGCTGGGCGGGCACAGCCGCAGTCCCCGGCGCACCGGCGCTGCCGTTGAGGTAGGTCGCGATGAGCGGACCGAAACTGCCGTCACCGCAGGTCGCCTGGGTAGCGAAGCCGTTGAGCAGGTGCAGACCTCCGAAGGCCCGGCCCCACCGGGCCACCGCGGTGGTGCCGGTCTTGCCCGCGACGTCCTTGAGCACATCGCAGGACTGGAGCATCAGCCACTCCAGATCGGTGTTGCCCCAGAAGGCCTCGCGCGGCTCGAGCTTGGTATCCCAGTGATATCCCGGAAAGGCGATCTGGTCCGGAGTTCCATGCCCGGTGTACCACGCGACATCGACCTCATCGGCGAACCGGCCGTCGATGCCCTTGCGGTTGGTGAGCGTGTCGCTGCGGTAGTCCGTTTCCCATGCGTCGTTGTAAGTCCACAGGTAGTCGAAGGTGGAACCAGTCCACTGCGCTTTGAGCCTGTCTCGGAATCCGAGCGCACTACGCGAGGCGCATGCCCAGGTGTTGCAGCAGGCTAGTTCACCGCCTGCCTCTCCGCCGAAGGCGCCACCGCGGCCCCCGCCGACCGCGGTCGTCGTATTGGTGGCCAGATCCTGCAGGTTCACCGTCCCGGCAAGGGTCATCCCGTTGGCGTCGGTCACGGTCGCGGTGACCGCCTCAGGCAGGCCTGATGGCCGCTCTCCCTCACGATCCTTGCCGAGGGTGAAGGTGACAATGACCGTCTTGCGATCATCGAGCGGGTTGCCGCGGAGCTCCTTGGCCACCTTCGACAGGTCGGCCAAGGGTGACGACCAGGTGACCACTGGGTTCGTCCCACCGGTCACCGTGGCGAGGACCGCGATGGTCGCCTGGTTGATTGTGCCCTCGCGCGTCGCGGTGACCTTGAGCGTGGGAGACAGCGAGGGCGCGGCCGGGATGAGGATCCCGCTGGGCACGGCCTCACCGGCCGAGGCGGTCGGCACGCAGGCCCACGCCGGGAGGATCTTCGTGGCGGACCCGATGCCATCCGCGTCGGTCGCGGACAGCGCGGGAGCGACGTACACGAGCGTGGGATCGGACATCGCGGTGCCAGCGGGGTAGGACCTGATGCAGCGCTGCTTGGCCGTCGCCTGATCGATGATCGCGACCGGCGCCGGGTCCTGCGTGATCACGCGACCGGCGTAGATGAGCGAGGTGATGGTGCCGCCGCTGCCGTAGGCGATGCGCTGGACGGCACCGGGACCGACGACGGGTGCGCCGTTGAGGGTGAGGCGTCCCGTCACCGTGGTCTCGATGGGGGTGCGGGTCGTGAGTTTCCCGCTCACGTCGTACTTCTCAAGGAAGGTGCTCGAGCTCACCCAGGTGACTCCCCAGGGCGCCGCCGTCGGCAGGTGCGTGGCGGCGAGTGCCTTGGCTGCGGTCGCGGTCGGCAGGGCGAGGGACTTCAGGGCGGTGGCGTTGACCTTGTACGGAGTGACGGCGTTGCCGTCCTCATCCTTGGTGGTGGCACCGGCCCGCACCATCGGCGGAAGGGCGGCCGCGGTCGTCGTCGTCGCGGTCGTGCGCACGGGCGCGTAGACGAGGGTGCCGTTCGGCTCGAGGGCCAGCGTCGCGGCATCGAGACCGGTGCGGGTCGCCACGTCGGCCAGATCGCCTGCCGTGAGTCCCTCCTTGACGATCGAGTAGACGGGCGCCGTCGTACCCGCCCGCGTCACACCCATGGGAGCGGGGGCCGCGGTCGCCGTGAAACCGGGCAGGATGACGGCGGTGACGAGCGCGACGCCGAGCACGGCGGCGGCAACAGTTCGGGGGTGACGCACGCGCTGATCGTAGGCGTCGCCGCGCGCGGAGGACGACTCCTGCCGAACATTCGGGTCGACGGGGTACGCCGGTGCCGGTGCTCGGTCGTCCGCTCGCCGCCCGGGTCGGGTGGGTCAGCGGGCCGGGATAGGATCGCTCCGCTTCGGCGTCAGCCGACGCGCCGCCTTAGCTCAGGGGTAGAGCAACGCACTCGTAATGCGTAGGTCCGGGGTTCAAATCCCCGAGGCGGCTCCGATTTCCTGTTTTGTTTCGGTTGATGGTTCCCACGTAGTCTTCGGCTGAGTGGTGACAGTGTTTCGGCTGATGGGACGCGGGCGAAGGCCCTGACCGGGGTCGATGACCACTCCCGGTGAGCCTCTAGGGCTCTCTAGAGGCCATCCGTTGCGAGGAATTGATTCAGTCGGTCGGCGATGAGCAGTCAATGTTCCGCGAGGAACGCCTCGAAGTTGGCGGTCTCCAATAGCGCGTCATCTGTAGGGACGTCCTGTGACCGAAGGTCGTCGGCTCTGCCGTCCGCTATCAGTGCAGGAATGTAGATACTCGGATCCCTTGCGCTGATCGTCCGATTGGTGGAGCCACCGATGAATGCGAGATTCGCAATGTCGTCAATCTGTCCCTGCTTGATCTCTGGAGCGTGCTTCTTGAGATGGGCACGCGGAAATTTGTGATGGAACTGCAGTTTGTCTGCTGAGCCACTGTGATTGACCGAGATCCGCAAGTTGGACTGCCAGTCGTGTGCACCGGGGTCGCGGAAGGCAAGAAACATGGTCTTAAACAGGGCGCTTCGGGATGTGCGGCCGGCAAGATCTTCGGGGAGGACGGTCAAGCGCCCAACCTGATTGACCAAGCGGTCGAGAAGTTGGCTTGGGTTGCCTCCATCTCGCAATGTCGCAAGGTCCTGATTGAGCAGGGTCTCGGACGAATCCGCAGAGTTTGGCACCGTCCGGCTGTTTCGCTGCCAGCGAGTCCGGGGTTCGGACATTCATCTTGTACGATTCGTACATGACGGAGATGGCGGTCAGCGAAGCCCGGGAGCACTTGGCTGAGGTGATCGACAGCGCCCAGCGGACGGGTG
>CAZLHZ010000203.1:0-3600 GCA_964559285.1 uncultured Actinomycetes bacterium
CAAGGGCTGCCTCTTCGAATATGTGTATCTCGCGCGTCCCGACACGACGATCGCCGGCCGTCCGGTGCAGGCGGCCCGGATGGATATCGGTCGCCGCCTCGCCCGGCAGAGCCCGACGGATGCGGACCTCGTCATTCCCGTGCCCGAGTCGGGGCGGTACGCCGCCATCGGCTACGCCCAGGAGTCAGGCATCCCCTTCGCCGAGGGGCTCGTGAAGAACGCCTACGTGGGCCGCACCTTCATCCAGCCCTCCCAGACGATCCGACAGCTCGGCATCCGGCTCAAGCTCAACCCGCTGCGCGATGTCATCGACGGCAAGCGACTCGTCGTGGTCGACGACTCAATCGTCCGCGGCAACACCCAGCGTGCCCTCGTCCGCATGCTGCGTGAGGCTGGCGCACGTGAGGTGCACGTGCGCATCTCCAGCCCGCCCGTGGCATGGCCCTGCTTCTACGGCATCGACTTCGCCACCCGGGCCGAACTCATCGCCAACGGACTCACGGTCGACGAGATCCGCACCTCGATCGGTGCCGACTCCCTCGCCTACACGAGCCTCGAGGAGCTCATCGAAGCGACGACCCTGCCCAAGGAGCGTCTCTGCCGAGCCTGCTTCGACGGGGTCTATCCGGTGGTCGTCCCTGATCAGGAACGCCGAGCAGCCACCCTGCTCGACACTCCCACGCTGCTGTCCTCCGGTGGCGGTGCCGGCGACTCGCTGAGCCGCCCATGAGCGGGTACGCCGATGCCGGTGTCGATGTCGAGGCCGGTGAGCGTGCCGTCGCCCTCATGAAGGCGTCCGTCGCGTCCACTCTGCGACCCGAGGTGCTCGGGGGTCTGGGTGGATTCGCTGGACTGTTCGATGCATCGACACTCGCGAGATATCGACGACCCATCCTCGCAACGTCCACCGACGGCGTCGGCACCAAGCTCGTCATCGCCCAGCGATTGGACAAGCACGACACCATCGGCATCGATCTGGTTGCCATGGTCGTCGACGATCTCGTCGTGTGCGGGGCTGAGCCGCTCTACCTCACCGACTACATCGCCACCGGCCGCGTCATTCCTGAGCGCATTGCCGCCATCGTCTCCGGCATCGCGGCGGGTTGCCGACAGGCGGGCTGCGCCCTGCTGGGCGGCGAGACCGCGGAGCATCCCGGGGTCATGGCTCCCGATGACTACGACCTCGCGGGTGCGGGCACGGGTGTGGTCGAGGCGGATGCCCTGCTCGGGCCGGAGAAGGTGCGCGACGGCGACATCCTCATCGCGATGGCCTCATCGGGCCTGCACTCCAATGGCTATTCCCTTGTGCGACGGGTGCTGCTGACCGATGACTCACGGCTTGCGGCGTACGCCGATGATCTGGGGCGCACGATCGGCGAAGAGCTTCTCCAGCCGACGCGGATCTACGCGCTCGACTGCTTGGAGCTCACCCGCCAGATGGAGGTCCACGCGTTCTCGCATGTGACGGGTGGGGGACTGGCCGCGAATCTCGCGCGCGTGCTGCCGGCGACACTGGCCGCCGATGTCGATCGCTCGACATGGACCCCGCCCGCGGTCTTCGCCATGCTCATGCGCGAGGGTCGGATCGAGCGTGCAGAGATGGAGCGCACGTTCAACCAGGGTGTTGGCATGGTGGCGGTGCTGCCGGAGAGTGACGTCGACGCGGCGCTCGCCCTGCTGCGTGGTCGCGGGATCACGGCATGGGTGTGCGGCCGGATTCGGCGCCGGGACGTGGGAGAGGACGGAGACTCCCCGGCCAAGGGTGGCGGTGGTGGTGCCTGCACCCTGACCGGAGAGCATCCGACGCGCTAGGAGCGCTCGTCCTCGTCTGCATCCTCGCTGTAGTAGGCGGAGTACGGATCGTCGTCCGACTCCTCGACCTCGTCGGCGGGTGGCGGTGTGGGCTTGCGCCCGGACAGTTCCGCCTCCAGTGCCGACAGATCGGTCTGGGGCCCGCCGTACTTCAACTCGCGGGCCACCTTCGTCTGCTTGGCCTTGGCACGGCCGCGCCCCATTGGCTCGACCCCCTCAGACCGGGAACATGCCCGGCATAGACGCAGGAGTGGGCCTCATGGGCCCAAGGTGGCTTTATCGTACCTGCTGCCCGGGGTCTGGTCTGCAGGGGCGGGTTATCAGGGCAAATGGTGCAAATACTTGCCCGAGGAGGTCCCCTCTGCCATAGTCACTCGTCGGACAGCGGGTGAGTCGCCCGGTCACGAGGGCTGCAGGCTGGACAGACCGTCGGGGGCGACCGGAATCCGGCTTCGGGAGGCGAGATGGCGGCGTACGACTCAGAGCAGTTGCTGACCCCCGCCGAGGTCGCAGCGATGTTCCGCGTGGATCCCAAGACGGTGACCCGCTGGGCGAAGGCTGGCAAGCTCGCGAGCATCCGCACCCTCGGGGGTCATCGGCGCTACCGCGCGAGCGAGGTCCAGGCCCTCATCGACCGGGGTCACCAGGTGCCCCCGCCCCCACCGCCACCGGTGCGGCCCGCCGCCGACTGAGGCACGTCCCGGGAGCGGTCATCGCATCGGCACCGTCGGTCGGATGGTGTGCCCGGAAAACGCTGGCGAGATCAGACCGCCAGATCAGCCACCCAGCGTCGCGATGTCGATCACTGCGCGATAGCGCACCTCGCTGGCGACCACCCGGTCCCAGGTCTCGTTGATCGCCTCCACCGACACGATCTCGATATCACTGGTGACGTTGTGGGCGGCGCAGAAGTCGAGCATCTCCTGGGTGTGCGCCATGCCGCCGGTGGAGGAGCCGACGAGCCGGCGCCGGTGGCCGACGAGGTGGCCTGCCTGGAGTGAGAACGACCCCGAAGGCAGGCCGACGAGGGCGAGAGTGCCGTCGACGCGCAGCAGGGTGAGCAGCGGCTCGATCTCGTGATCTGCCGACACCGTGTCAACAATGAGATCGAACGACATCCGAGCGGCCTTCATCGCCGCACGATCCGTCGAGTCGACGAAGTCCGCGCCGAGTCGAGCGGCATCCCCACGCTTGCTCGGACTGTGGCTGATGATGGTCACCTTCGCCCCCATGGCGACCGCGATCTTGACACCGAGGTGGCCCAGGCCTCCGAGTCCGACGATGCCGACGGTGGCCCCGGGCTTCGCCCCCCACAGCTTCAGGGGCGTGTAGACCGTGATGCCCGCGCACAGCAGCGGCGCTCCCGCATCGAGGGGCAGATTCGTCGGCATCCGCAGGACATAGTTCTCGTCCACGACGATGTGCGTCGAATAGCCGCCGTACGTCGCAGTGCCGTCCGTCTCGCGCCCGTTGTAGGTCCACACCGGACCCTCGAGGCAGTACTCCTCTTCCCCGGCCAGGCAGGAGGTGCAGCGGCGACAGGTGTCGACGTAGACGCCGACGCCGACGGCATCGCCCACGCGATGCCGGGTGACCGCGGACCCCACCGCGGTGACGTAACCGACGATCTCGTGGCCGGGCACGATCGGGTAGGTGGTGAAGCCCCAGTCATTCCGCGCCGAGTGGAGGTCGGAATGGCAGATGCCGCAATGGGTGATCTCGATCAGCACGTCGTCGGGGCGCAAGCCCCGGCGGGTGATCTGCATCGGCCCGACGCCGCTATCGGGC
>CAZLHZ010000203.1:3610-4548 GCA_964559285.1 uncultured Actinomycetes bacterium
ACCGCTGACCCCACCGCGGTGACGCAACCGACGATCTCGTGACCGGGCACCATCGGGAAGATGGCCTCACCCCACTCCTCGCGCGCCTGATGGATGTCCGAGTGGCAGACGCCCGCGTAACGCGTCTCGATGACGACATCGTGGTCACCCGGCTCCCGACGATCGATCATCCAGGGGGTCAGTGGTGCTCCGGGCGACATGGCGGCGTAGGCGCGGACCTGGGTCATGGCCGGATTATCACAGGCGACGGACAGGTGGCGTACCGTCCTCCCATGGCCGAACCGCTCTACCGCAGCGTCATCCTCACCGCGCGCGGCCTCTTCCGAACCTTGGGACTGCGCATCCGGGTCACCGGCCTTGAGCACCTGCCCCGCACCGGCGGCGCCGTGCTGGCGATCAATCACACGAGCTTCCTCGACTTTGCACTCGCGGGCTACCCTGCAGACCTCGTGGACCACCGCATGGTGCGGTTCATGGCCAAGGACGGCATCTTCCGGCATCCGATCGCAGGTCCACTCATGCGCGGAATGCGTCACATCCCGGTTGATCGCTCCCAGGGTCAGGCGGCGTACGCCGAAGCCCTGCGGTCCCTCAAGCGAGGTGAGCTCATTGGCGTGTTTCCTGAGGCGACGATGAGCCGGTCCTTCGACATCAAGGGACTCAAGAATGGCGCGGCCCGCATGGCGGCGGTCGCCGACGTGCCCCTCATCCCCATGATCGTCTTCGGTGGCCAGCGCGTGCTGTCGTACGGCCATCGCGATCTGACCCGTGGCCGACCGATCGAGATCACCCTCGGTGAGCCGATGCATCCCGCAGCAACGGACGATGTCGATCAGGTGACCGCACACCTGCGCGAGCGCCTGCGCGCGCTGCTCGCCGACACGGTGCGCCGCTATCCGGAGGATGGCACAGGGCAGTGGTGGTGTCCGCAGCGTTTC
>CAZLHZ010000204.1:0-3052 GCA_964559285.1 uncultured Actinomycetes bacterium
GGCATCGGTCGGCGGTCATCATGATCCGGTCATCAGCAGTGGGCCGGATTAGGCTCCGTGGGTGACGATGACGTGGTCTGACGAGGACGTGTCCGAGTCCGTGGCCTCTCGGCGACGGATGCCGACGTGGGCGGAGTTCGTCGTGATTCTCGTCGCGGTCCTCGTGGCGATGGCTCTGGTCAAGACGTTCGTCATCCAGCCGTTCGCGATCCCCTCCGGGTCCATGGAGAACACCCTCCAGATCGGCGACCGGGTCCTCGTGAGTCGCAGTGACTACCGGTTCTCAGCCGTGCAGCGAGGCGACATTGTCGTCTTCGATGGCTCCGGCATCTTCACGCGCACCGTTCCCGAGGGGCCCGGGGGAGTGCAGGGGGCGCTGCACTGGCTCGGCGAATCTCTCGGACTGGCAGACCCGCCCGGGAGGATCTTCGTCAAGCGCGTGATCGGACTGCCAGGCGACACCGTGCAGTGCTGCGACGGCAGTGGACGCATCACGGTCAACGGCGTGCCGATTGACGAGCAGTCGTATCTCTATCCGGGTGACAGACCCAGTGAGCTGGCGTTCTCGGTCGCGGTTCCCCCCGGTGCGGTCTGGGTCATGGGGGACCACCGCTCGGTGTCAGCGGACTCACGCGCCCACCTCGGGGACCCGGGCGGCGGGATGGTGCCGGTCGACCGCATCCTCGGCAGGGCTGTCGCCGTGGCGTGGCCCTTGAGCCGCATCGGCGGCCTCTCACGGATGGAGTACTGACGTGGCCGAGCCGATCCACGCTGCCGGTGACCGGCCCCGGCCGCTCGCGCCCGAGTCCGAGGGTCAGGAGCCGAGCGGATCGACCCCCGACCCGGCTGACGTGACCAGCTCTGAGGCGTCAGCAGACAGCCTGGCTGCGGCTGACGAATCGGAGCCCTCCGGCTGGCGGGTGCTCTGGGAGATCGTCGTGGTGCTCGGCACGGCGCTGGTGCTGTCGATCGTTGTGCGAGCGTTTCTGGTGCAGGCGTTCTATGTGCCGAGCGCCTCGATGGAGAACACCCTCATGCCGTCGGATCGCATCATCGCCAGCAAGATCACAACTCGCTTCTCCGGCGTCAACCGGGGAGAGGTGGTCGTCTTCCGCGATCCCGGGGGCTGGTTGCCAGAACCCGCTCCGCCCAAGCCGGGGCTTCAGACCACCCTGCGATCGATCCTCACCTTCATCGGACTCCTGCCCAGCGACAGCGGCAAGGACCTCGTGAAGCGTGTCATCGCCGTGGGCGGTGATCGGATCCGATGCTGTGACAAGGCCGGGCACATTGTGCTCAACGGCCAGCCGCTCATCGAGCCGTACATCAAGGATGGTGACCCCACGGATCAGGTGCGCTTCGATGTGAGGGTGCCCGAGGGGCGCATGTTCGTCATGGGAGACAACCGAAGCGATTCGCGTGACTCGCGCTACCACCTTGAGGACGACGACGGGACTGTGCCGATGGACAACGTCGTCGGTCGTGTCGTGCTCATCGTGTGGCCATTCGACCGCTTCTCAACGGTGCCCATCCCGGAGTCCTTCGCGTCCATCCCACCGGGGCCGTGACACGCCGCCGCCCCACACTTCGACTGGAGCGGCAGCTCCTCTCGAATGGAGCCACGACGGTGGCGGGCATGGACGAGGTCGGCCGAGGGGCTCTTGCCGGTCCCGTCAGTGTCGGCGTGGTTGTCGTATCACCTGCGCTCAGGAGGGCGCCGGTGGGCATCGCGGACAGCAAGGTCCTGACCGAAGCGGTGCGTGAGGTGCTTGCTCCGCAGATCACGACCTGGGCGCACAGCTGGGGGGTCGGCCACGCCGGGCCGGAGGAGATCGATGCCGTGGGCCTGGTGGCTGCGCTGCGCCTGGCAGGCTGGCGGGCATTGCGATCGCTCCCGTGTCTGCCGTCGGTGGTGATCCTTGACGGCAGTCACGACTGGCTCACGGCACCGACTCAGGCGTCGCTCTTCGATGATGACGGTGGGCTCGAGTCGCGTGCACCGGTTCCCGTCATCATGCGCGTGCGCGCGGATCAGGACTGCACATCCGTTGCGGCGGCCAGCATCGTGGCGAAGGTGGAGCGCGATGCCATCATGCGT
Source organism: uncultured Actinomycetes bacterium (assembly GCA_964559285.1). GTDB lineage: Bacteria > Actinomycetota > Actinomycetes > S36-B12 > S36-B12 > CAZLHZ01. The sequence goes on from CAZLHZ010000204.1 coordinate 2,099, forward strand.
CGCGCTGCGGAAGGGCTCCCCGAGTTCGATTGGGCCTCCAATAAAGGGTACGCCGCACCCGCGCATCGCGAGGCTCTCGCGCGTTACGGGCCGACCGCGTTCCATCGGTCCTCCTGGAATCTGCCCGCCGCCGGGGCGTGACTGTCCACAGCGTGCAGGCTGATCTGGTGCCGGTCGGTCCCCTCGATGACAGTGCTCACAGCACCGATCGTGGGGAGGCGGCATGGAGGCACCGGGTCATCGCCCAGTGGCACGCGGCACTGCACGCGGCACTGCGGGCGGCATTGCGGGCAGCGGATCATCGCGCCCGTCACACGACCTCGGACAACGGGGTGAGGACATTGCGGCTGCCCTCCTGACCAGCCATGGCTGGACGGTGCTGGCGAGGAACTGGCGATGCCGTGAGGGAGAGATCGACATCATCGCCCGATGCGAGGGTGTCGTGGCCTTCTGCGAGGTCAAGACCAGGTCCGGGGACGGATGGGGGAGCGCCGCTGCTGCGGTGACGGCAGTGAAGATGAGGCGTCTTCGACGGCTCGCTCGACTGTGGCTTGTGCAGTCGGCTGCTCGTGCGGACGTGGTCCGCTTCGACGTGGTGTGCGTTCAGGTGAGCAGTGACGGGCATGTGGTCACCGACTGGCTCACGGGGGTGTCCTAGATGCCCGTCTCCCGCGCGCTCGGCGCCATCGTCGTGGGCGTGGAAGGCCATCTCGTCGAGGTCGAGGCGGACATCTCACGCGGTCTTCCGGGGATGTCCATCGTCGGTCTGGCCGACACGGCTGTTGCTGAGGCGCGCGACCGAGTGCGATCCGCCATGGTCAACAGTGGGCTGCAGTGGCCGGATCGACGACTCACCATCGGCCTGTCACCGGCATGGCTGCCGAAGCGTGGCTCCGGGCTCGATCTTGCGGTTGCCTGCGCCCTGCTCCACGCGGTTCGTGCCTGCCCGTCCGA
>CAZLHZ010000204.1:3152-4501 GCA_964559285.1 uncultured Actinomycetes bacterium
GGACAGTACGAGGCGAGGATCGCGCTCGAGGTGGCGGCTGCGGGAGGTCACCACCTCGCCATGGTGGGCTCCCCAGGTGTCGGCAAGACCATGCTCGCCGAACGGCTCTCGGGACTCCTCCCCGACCTCGACGACGAGGCATCCCTTGAAGTCACCGCGATTCGCTCGGTCTCCGGTCGGACCCTGCGGGGACTGGTGCGGCGTCCACCCTTTGAGGCTCCGCACCACAGTGCGTCGACCGCGGCCATCATCGGTTCGGGCACTGGTGCCAGCCCGCGACCCGGGCTCGTGACGCTTGCCCATCGGGGAGTGCTGTTCCTCGATGAGGCCACGGAGTTCCGTCGCGATGTGCTCGACTCGCTTCGTCAACCATTGGAGTCGGGGCGCGTCACCATCGCGCGGGCGGCCTTCACGACGTCGCTGCCGGCGCGCTTCCAGATGGTCGTGGCAGCCAACCCGTGTCCGTGCGGTCGACTCGGTGCGGAGTGCGTCTGCGGCTCGCTCCCTCGCCGCCGCTATCTGGCGCGTCTGTCGGGCCCTCTCATGGATCGGGTCGACCTGCGGCTGACCCTCACGCGTCCCACGTCTGCAGAGTTGGTTGATCCCTTCCCTGCGGAGTCCACGCGCGTGGTTGCGGAGCGTGTGCGTGCCGCCCGAGAGCGGTCCGCCGCTCGACTGCGGGGAACTCCGTGGGCGCTCAACGCGTCGGTGCCCGGACCGATCATGCGCCGTGAGTGGCGCACCGATGATCGCGTCGTCGAACGTCTTGCCGCGAGCGTGACCGCCGGTGACCTCACGATGCGCGGCGCCGATCGAGTGCTTCGGGTGGCGTGGACCCTCGCTGATCTTGCCGCCGAGCCACGACCGCGGATGACGGAGTTCGGAACGGCCATGCGGCTGCGTGACTTCTCGGGGGCGCCATGACGCCGGATGCCACGTCGCCGGATGCCGTGTCACAGGAGGAGCGTCAGGCGCGCCTCGCCCTGGCGCGGATCGGTGAGCCCGCAGACGCACCCGTGTGCTCACGCGTGCAGCAGGTCGGCGCCGCCCAAGTGGTCGACGAACTGCGTCGCGGCGTGAGCCCACTGCCCAGTGCTCATCGACTTCGAGTCCGCCTCCTCGATGGGGAGTGGCAGCGTGACGCGGAGCGCACCGCCGACATCGGAGCCCGCGTCGTCATTCCCGGAGACCCGGAGTGGCCGACACAGCTCGATGACCTCGGGGACCATCGACCGCTGGCGCTGTGGGTCATCGGGGCCGGCAACCTGCGCCTGCTGTCCCTGAGATCTCTGGCCATCGTCGGTGCCCGGGCCGCGACCGGCTATGGCGAATCCGTTGCCCGCACCCTC
>CAZLHZ010000205.1:0-3357 GCA_964559285.1 uncultured Actinomycetes bacterium
CTGCTGAAGACACAGCCGTTGCGCGTTCCGAATGCGATCGCACAGTCATCGGCGTACGCAATGACGTGAGCTGCATCGCGGACGACCGAGGCGAACGTCTCGTTGGGGAGGCCGGCCCCGACCTCATGCCATGTGGTCCCGGCATCGTCGGTGCGCCACGGGCGCAGACGCCCCTCCGGAGGGAACATGGTCGAAGCGTCGATGGGGATGACCCATGCTGTGCGGGCGCGAGTGGGATGAGCCAGGACGACGAAGCCGAATGTCGCAGGAAGGCCCTCGGTGACCTCGCTCCACGAACCGCCAGCGTTCTCGGTGAGGAAGACGCCACCGTGATTCTGGGCGTAGAAGCGGTCGGTATCCGTGGCATCCATCGCGATCCGGTGGACACACTGATTGAAGTCTGGGAAGTGATCCGGCATGAAGTCGGCGCGGATCCCGCGATTGGCCGGATGCCACCCGGTTGCGCTGTCGGGAGAGAGGTAGCACCCACCTGTGCTCAAGGCGATCGCCATGGAGGCATCGGGGCGGGGGATGATCGTGTGCACGGCACCGCCACCTGCGCCTGCCATCCACTGCGTGCGATGCGGGTGGTCCCAGAGCGCGCGGTTGAGTTCGAAGTGCTGTCCGCCGTCATCGGATCGCCAGAGTGAGTGCGGTTCGCATCCGGCCCACACCACATCCGGGGTCCGTGGGTCGGGTGTGAGATTCCAGATTCGGGCAATCGCTGCATCAAGACCCGCCGGAAAGGCGATGGCACCATCGGCCGGCTCGCTCCAGGTCGCACCATCGTCATCGCTGAACATGATGGACGGTCCCCAGAACCAGCTCTTGGCTCCCACGAGAAGTCGCGGCGGGTTGTCGGCTCCACGATCAAGCCAGGCGACGGAGCTGAACTCCGCCATCGCCTTGTGCGGCTGGCTGACCTCCCATGCATCTGCGCGAGAGAAGGCCGTCCAGAGGCCCTTGCGGGTGCCGATCGCGATGCGCATGAGGAGAGGGTAGATGCCCGTCACGCCTCACGTGACTGGGATCGGGGGTCAGGAGTCTGCGTTGCTGGTGCGCAGGGCACGCTCGATCGCCTCGGTCAGGTGTCCACGCGCCTCGACAAGAGACGGGCCGTACCACGTGAGGAAGCGGCCGTTGAACAGAGCAGTGGGCACCTGCCGGAAGTCCGGCTGCCCATCATCGCGGCTGAAGACGTAGGGCTCATCGGGCAGGATCACCAGATCGAGATCCGCACGATCGATCTGCTCCAGCTCAACGCGCGGATAGCGGTCGGGCGCGGGGCCGACGGAACCCTCGCCGAAGGCATTGACCAGACCCAACCGGCGCAGCAAGTCGTCGGCGAAGGTTCGTGGCCCCACCACCATCCAGGGCTTCTTCCAGATCGGCACTGCCACTCGTAGTGGCGGCAGGGTCGGGGCTGCGGACCACACCAGCTCGGCCTCGGTCAGCCACTGCGGAACCTGCCAGTCAAGCGCCCCAAACATGCGGCGCATCGAGCTCAGTGCCTCGTCAACCCGCTCGATGCGGGTGACCCAGACGGGGATGCCCGCCTCGCGCAGGGCGATGACGTCGCGCTCGCGGTTCTCCTCCATATTCGCGATGACGACATCGGGAGCGAGCTCCACGATCGCGGACAGGTGCGGATTCTTCGTTCCGCGAACGCGCGTGACCTCAAGGTTGGCTGGAAACTCGCAGAAGGTGGTGGCGCCGACGAGGCAGGAGTGGTCAACAGAGGCCAGAGCCTCCGTGAGTGACGGCACGAGCGAGACCACGCGCTGGACCGGGCGAGGGAGAGACATGGAGACGCCCAGATCGTCACTGACCTCGGCACTCATGCGTCGCGACGTCCTTGCCCGAGAAGCAGCCTGTGGTCGGTGAGCACCGGATAGGGCAGCAGCGGGAGAATCTCGGTCATCGCCAGCGGCGACTCGCTGACGGCCATCGCGAACCACTCGACAACCTCGACGAGTGAGGTGATCGCTCCGCGGAGTGAGGCGCGAACGTGATCAGGATGCGCGGCAACGGCGTACCCGCAGGTCAACTGCATGCGGGGTGGATCGATCTCGCTCACGCTCCCATCGTCCATCGGCACCCACGACGTCGGCCCGAGTGAGATCCATGGCACCGGAAGAAACTCTGCGGGCACGTCGATGAATCGGGTACGCCGGCCCTGAGCGGACTCGTTCGGGTCGACCTCAGTACCGCGGTGCGCTGCGGTGATGGGGTCGTGCGGTGGCATCTCCGCCAGGCGCCAGAGGGCATCGAGGAGAAGTGCCTGCGCACGCGTCGGTGTCGCATTCACACCCGTGGGCGGGAGTTGGGCGTCGGCTGCGGGCCAGGTTGCGGGTATGACGGCTGGTGTCACTGCTGCTGCGGTGAAGACCTGCAGGATGTCGGATTCCGCTTCAGGGGTGTCGGAGTCGGGCAGGTGACTCACGGCAATGAAGATGACGGTCGAGGTTCCGTAGCGTCCGGACCACCGTCCGGCGAGGGCACGTGACCCGGCCGGGTGCAGAGTCCAGCTCTCAGCCTCTGCCGCGGTGAGAACCAGATCGCGAGCGACGATGCCGCCGCGTGCAGTGGTGGGCAACCCGTCGGCATCGGTGTGGAAGAGGACGACGTCATCGGGTGACTCCAGTGGTGACCACTGCGGGCGATCAATGACGTGCAAGGGGAGTGGCGAGACACCGAGGGAGAGTGGATCGTGGCCGGTCGCCAGCCGCTCGGCGATGAGTGGGATGGCGACGCCATCCGATGCGCTTTCGCGCAATGCCACGGCGAGGTTGAATCGACAGTCGGGATCTGCGGCGTCAGTGCCTCGGATCCAGCAGCGCAGGGCCCGCGGGACGTCACCCGCGTCGTAGGCGTCCGATCCCTGCGACAGCCAGTCGATGTCGGACATGGCCGTAGTCCATCATGGGCGTGCCACTCACGCGCCGCAGGTGACCTGCATCCAGTCCGGGGCGTAGTCGGCCCCAGACTCTCCGATCGAGGGGGGCGCCTGGCCCGTGGCCAGCGGATAGAGCGCGTATCGCGCCTGGTCGTAGAGCGGCGCCCGACCCCACTCCACCGTTGGATGCCAGGACGTGGGGTACTCCATCGTCGTGATATGCGAGCGATCGACGCTTCCGAGGGTGCGCAGAAGTCCGATGAGCGACTTGGCGGATGCCAGATCAGCATCCACGGTCATCGAGGCGAGGAGTGCCTGGACGGTGTCCCAGGCACGCTTGGGATCCGTGAGCAGCCCGGAGTTCTGGGCCTCGAACAGCAATTGGCTCATGAGGTGCTGCTGGCGCAGGTTGCGGCCCATGTCACCGCCGCTCTCCGTGGATCCCTTGCGGACACGAGCGA
>CAZLHZ010000205.1:3367-4471 GCA_964559285.1 uncultured Actinomycetes bacterium
CCTCCTGGCCGTTGAGGCGATGCTCTCCGGTGCCCAGATTGAGTCCGATGGAGTCGTCCACGATGGGTGCGGAGAGGCAGACCGTGACCCCGCCGAGGATGTCGACTGCCATGACAAAACCGGCGAAGTCAATGGCGGCCACATGGTCCACGTGCAGCCCGGTGAGCTTCTCTACGACAGCGACGGTGCACAGCGCACCGCCGGCGACCCAGGAAGTGTTGATCCGCTCCTCGACACCTGCGAACTCGCCGCACGCCTTCACCCGCGGGAACTCCAGCACGGTGTCGCGGGTGATGGACAGCAGGTAGGCCCACGAACCGTCATCAGCGATCGTCGCAAGCATGATGACGTCAGCGACCTTGCGTCCGCTTCCGGCGACGATGTCACCGTTCTGCCCGGCCCGGGTGTCAGCGCCTAGGAGCAGGTAGACCTCGTGCGGGACCACGTCTGTTGGCAGTCCGTCGACACTCGGCAGGCTCGCCCACCCTTCCGGGGTCGCCGACGGTGAGGCAGAGGTGGTGATGGCGATGCCGGAGGCATCCGTGCTCGGGCTCACCGATGAACTGGGGCTTGGACTCGGCGTCATCCACGTCGGTGAGGGAAGGGGTGTTGAGGAGGGCGACGGCACGGGACCCGCGGAGTCGCTGCTCCCGTCGATCGGTTCGCGCGCGTCGTTGAGGTCAACCACGGTGAGGGACGACAAGGCCCGGTCGGTGAGCCACCAAGCGGTTCCAGCCAGCGCTGCGGTCACCAGCAGCAGTGAGAGGGCCACCCATCCCGTGATGCGCCACCCTCTGCGTGATCGTGCGGACACGCCCTGACGTTCTCCCGCGGAGCGGCGGATGTCAAGGCGGGTGAACCTTCCTCATCCGCTGGGTGGCACCCTGTGCCCCATGACGTTCCGTCGCAGGACCCGCGCACGCTCACGTCAGGCTGCCGCCCTCGGGGTGATCGCTGCCCTTGTTCTGCTGCCGGGCACAGCCCACGCTGCGGGGCTGCCAGGATCAGCACCGGACCGCGAGGAGATGTCGCTTTCGACGGGAGTGCCGGCACCACAGTCGAGCCTCACGTGGCACCCATGCTCGGACACCATCGCCGAGGGCG
>CAZLHZ010000206.1:0-2316 GCA_964559285.1 uncultured Actinomycetes bacterium
GATGATGTGGCGGCGGAACGCTACGTGCAGGTGGACGACACGCTGCGATCTGCCGGATACGAGTGGTACGAGGTCTCCAACTGGTCGCTGCCCGGTGGCCAGTGCCGGCACAACCTCGGCTACTGGCGCGGTGGCGACTGGTGGGGGATCGGTCCCGGTGCACACTCGCACGTGCAGGGACTGCGCTGGTGGAACCTCATGCATCCCGTGCCGTACGCCGATGCCGTGACCCGCGGTGTCTGGCCCGCTCAGGGGTTCGAGGTGCTCACCGATGAGGACCGTCGGGTCGAGCGACTCATGCTCGCGGTGCGGTTGCGAGAAGGACTGGGCGTGGGTGAGCTGGCACAGCTGGCCGGCGTACGCATGGATCGTGATGAGGGTGCGTCAGCAGAGTGGCTGCGTGATCTGCGTGACCGCGGACTCATCGACTCCTCGGCCTGCGCCGACGGAGTGTTCGTGCTCACCCGTTCGGGTCGACTCGTGGCCGATGCAATCGTGCGCGATCTGCTGACTACCTGACCAAGCGGAGGGCGAACGGGTAGGTCGCTGGTTCACCGCGATTGGCCTTGAGGCCGACGAGGATGCACAGCACGATACTGATGATCCAGACGGCGAGAAACAGGATCGTGCCGATGACGATGAACATGAGGATGAAGCTGATGATGTAGCCGATTGCCACGGTGATCTGGAAATTGAGGGCCTCGACCGAGTTGCGCTTGACGACCTCGGATCGGGGGCCGAAGACGAGCATGATGATGAGCGGACCGACGAAGGACAGGACGATGCCGGACAGGTGGGCGAGCATCGACCACAGGCGGGCGTCGCTGTCGCTCAGGGGCGCTCCGGTGGGCACGGGCTGGGACATGGCTCTCCTCGGGTGGGGGACGGGCGGTCCTTCGATCGTCACCCCGAACGGTGGTCAGGGCAAGGGGCTGCGCTGACCTGCCGGAGTCCCGGCAGCGACGTACACTTGGCACTCGTCAGTCTGGAGTGCTAGGACCGGCGGGATGATGTCCGCGGACGCTCGGAGGGAGTCGCGATGCTCGAGGATCGCCGATTCGCCGTCCTGCGCGCCATCGTCGAGGACTACGTCGCGACCCATGAGCCGGTGGGATCGAAGGCGTTGGTCGAGCGGCATGGGTTGGGGGTCTCCCCGGCCACGGTGCGCAATGACATGGCGGCCCTCGAGGAGGAGGGGTTCATCGCTCAGCCTCACACCAGTGCCGGGCGCATCCCGACGGAGCGCGGATACCGGGTCTTCGTCGACCGGCTGTCGGCGGTCCGCCCGCTCAGCTCCGCAGAGCGCAAGGCCATCCACTCCTTCCTCGGCGAGGCCGTCGATATCGACGATGCCGTCACGCGATCGGTGCGGCTGCTGAGCCAGCTCACCCGCCAGGTGGCGCTCGTGCAGTACCCCTCGCTCTCGCGCTCCAGCGTGCGCCACATCGAAGTCGTCTACATGACCCCGACCCGCGCCCTGCTCGTCCTCATCAGTGACACCGGCCGTGTCGAGCAGCGGATCGTCGATCTGCCCGGCCCGGTAGGTGAGGAGGTGCTCGCGGAGCTGCGTGCCCGATTGCTCACCGCCGTCATCGGGCACCGACTCGCGGAGGTTCCGGGGATCCTCGAGAACTTCACCGAGGCGCTGGCGGCTGAGGACCGCCCGCTGGCTGCCGCCATCGTCGCGACGATGCTCGAGATGGTGATCGAGCGACCCGAGGAGCGGGTCGTCGTCGGCGGCGCCTCGCATCTGGCCCGCTACGGCGAGACCTTCCATCTGCAGATCCAGCCGCTGCTGGAGGCTCTCGAGGAGCAGGTGGTCCTGCTGCGACTTCTCGGCGAGGCCACGTCATCCGAGCAGGTCACCGTGCGCATCGGGCGGGAGAACCCCGAGGGGCTCGAGTCGACGTCGATCGTCACCGCCGGCTACTCCCGCGGTGATGAGGTGATGGCGCGGCTCGGTGTTGTCGGACCCACCCACATGGACTATCCGTCCTCCATGGCATCGGTGCGCGCGGTGGCGCAGTACCTGAGCCGGATTCTCAGCGAGCAATAGGACAGGGACTCCATGGCTGCCGACTACTACGCCCTGCTGGGCGTGTCCCGCACGGCGAATGCGGATGAGATCAAGCGTGCCTATCGCAAGCTCGCGCGTGAACTGCATCCGGACGTGAACCCTGACCCCGCTGCTCAGGAGCGATTCAAGGAGGTCACGTCGGCCTACGAGGTCCTCAGTGATCCGGAGAAGCGGCAGATGTACGACCTCGGTGGAGACCCCCTGTCGTCGTCGCGCGGCGGTGGCGGCTTCGGGGGTGG
>CAZLHZ010000206.1:2326-4459 GCA_964559285.1 uncultured Actinomycetes bacterium
TTCGGTGGCCAGCAGCAGCAGCGCGGTCCGCGGCCGCGGATGCGCCGCGGACAGGACGCCCTCATCCGGCTCCAGATCGATCTCACCGAGGCCTGCTTCGGCGGGGTGCGAGAGATTGCCGTCGACACGGCGGTGCGGTGCACCTCGTGTGACGGTGGCGGCTGCGCCCCCAACTCATCGCCGACGACGTGTCCGATGTGCCGCGGACGCGGTGAGATCCAGTCCGTGCAGCGGTCCTTCATCGGTCAGGTCATGACGGCTCGTCCCTGCCCGCAGTGCCAGGGCTTCGGCACGACGATCCCCAATCCGTGTCCGGAGTGCTCAGGTGACGGCCGCGTGCGTACTCGGCGCACGATCAGCGTGCGCATCCCCGCGGGCGTTGACACCGGCACGCGCATCCAGCTCAGCGGTGAGAGCGAGGTCGGTCCCGGTGGTGGACCGCCCGGCGATCTCTTCGTCGAGATTGTCATGGCTCCGCATGAGGTCTTCGAGCGGCGTAATGACGATCTGCTGTGCACACTCTCGGTGCCGATGACGGCCGCTGCCCTGGGCACCCAGGTCTCACTCGAGACTCTTGACGGCCCGGCGGACATCGACATCAAGGCGGGCACTCAGTCGGGCCAGCAGGTCACGCTGCGTGCTCGCGGTGTCACTCATCTGCGCGGCTACGGCCGCGGCGACATCATCGTGACCATCGATGTGCGCACGCCGACGCGTCTGGATGCGCGTCAGGAGGAGCTGCTGCGTGAACTCGCCACCCTGCGCGGTGAGGAGCACCCGCAGGGCACCGTCGAGTCGCGTGAGTCCGGGGGCCTCTTCTCGCGGTTGCGGGATGTGCTGAGCGGCCGGTGAGCGCACCCGTCGTCCTCGTCAACCCGGGCGTCCTCGCCGGAGCCACGGTTGGCTCCGTGGTTGAGGTGGATGGGGCTGAGGGTCATCACGCGGTCGATGTGCGCCGCATGCGCGCGGGCGATCCGGTGCACCTCGTCGATGGGCTTGGGACGCGTGCTATCGGTGAGGTCGCTGACTCCGCCGGGCAGCGCGGACTGCTGCGTGTCCGGGTGATGGGCATCGAGGTGGAGGCTCTGCCTGCCCCACGGATCATCGCCGTTCAGGCGATTCCCAAGGGGGAGCGGGCTGAGCTCGCAGTCGCGATGCTCACCGAGGTCGGTGTCGACGTCATCGTGCCGTGGGCTGCGCAGCGCTGCATCGCCGTGTGGCGAGAGGGCAAGGCGGAGCGTGGTCATGAGCGCTGGACTGCGACGGCGCGCGAGTCGGCCAAGCAGTCCCGACGGGCTCGGGTGCCCGAGATCCTCCCGCTGATGAGGACACCGGCGGTCTGCGATCTCATCCGCACCTCTGCCGTGAGCCTGCTGCTCCACGAGGAGTCGGCGCAGTCGATCTCAACCGTTGCCGTCCCCGCGGCAGGCGACATCACCGTCATCATCGGACCCGAGGGGGGGATCGATGAGCAGGAGCAGCAGTCCTTCGAGGCCGCGGGTGCCCAGTCGGTGCGGCTCGGGCCCTCGGTCCTGCGTTCGTCGACGGCCGGCACCGTGGCCTGCGGCATCCTGCTCGCCGGATCCGGGCGCTGGATGGGAGGATCGGCCCGTGACTGACTGCCCGTTCTGCCGCATCGTCGCGGGGGACATCCCCGCGGACATCGTCTGGGAGTCGGATCGCGCCCTGGCATTCCGTGACATCAACCCGCAGGCACCCGTGCACGTGCTCGTCATCCCACGACGGCATCACGCGAACGTCACAGATCTCGCCGGATCGGATCCGGCGCTGGCCGCTGACCTCATGGCGGCGGCAGCCGCGGTCGCCGGTGCGGAGGGTCTGACGGAGTCCGGCTATCGGGTGGTGCTCAACACCGGCCCTGATGCCGGTCAGACCGTTCATCATGTTCACGCACACGTTCTCGGTGGTCGCCGTATCATTAAAAAACCCGGATGACAGCCGCACCCGAGGTCTCGGCGACCATCGTCATCCCCGCCTCACAGCCGATGGTGGCCGTGCTGGGGACGAGCGATGAGTTCCTGCGCATCATTGAGAAGTCCTTCCCGGCGGCCGACATCCTCGTCCGCGGCAATGAGATCCGCGTCTCCGGTGCACCGGACGAGGTGGCTCTCG
>CAZLHZ010000207.1:0-4455 GCA_964559285.1 uncultured Actinomycetes bacterium
GCCCTGCGGACCCGTCACCGTGTCGTGACCATCTCCCCTTGACGGAGTCCGGGGGACACGGCACCCTACGTTCTGACAGCGAACATGTGTTCGGCATACGAACACACTCATGACGGATGTCGAAAGGGATCACTCCATGAGCACAGGGCGCACGACGGTCTCCGGCAGTGTCGAGGCCGCGAGCTACACGACGAAGTTCGGCTCGCTCGACTCCTACACCAAGGGCGGAGTCGAGATCATCAACGACGACCCGCGGCACTACGCCTTCTCGAACGTCTTCGACGTCGCCCAGAAGAGCCGCCCCTGGGAGAAGGTCGCGGTCGGCAAGAACATGGAGTACGTCCTCGAGGCCATCCGCGCCGAAGGTGTCTCCGAGTGGCGCACCTGCGCCCACGACGAGTTCGCCCTGTGCATGGACGGCGAGGTCGTCATCGACCTGGTGAAGCTCGAGTCCTCGCCCCTGGCCGCGGACGCCGAGGGATCAATTGCCCTGCCCGGCGAACCGACCGGCGCCCGCATGGGACGGATCACCATCCGCCGGGGCCATCAGGCCCTGCTGCCCGCGGGATCGGCGTACCGCTTCACCGCCGCCCGCCCCTCAGTCCTCATTCAGCAGACCATCGTCGGACCGGACACGAAGTTCCGCTGGTCCGAGATCTGCCAGACCGTCTGATCGCCCGAGCCAAGGAGAGTGCTGACATGACTGTTGCCGACGTCAACGTGCAGGTGTCCGCCGACACCAACAACGAGGGCTACCACACCTTCGCCCTCGGTGAGTTCACCTTCCGCCGTGATGAGTACTTCGTCTACGTCACGTGGCCGACCGGAAGCCACATGATGAGCGTTGATGCCTTCCTGCGCGCCCTGCAGCGCGATGTGGCCTGGGACTTCTTCTACGGCATCGTCAACTTCGACGGTGTTCTCGGCACCGTCAACCACTACGGCGATGTCGACCTCTTCGCGGGTCGCTACAACGACTCCTACCGCAAGGCCGAACTCGACTACAGCGAGAACGTGCCGACGCCGGTCATCCGCGAGACCTTCAAGGCCATCCTTGAGGACTGGACCAACGCCGGCTTCGATCCATTCGCCGCACCCCATGAGACCGGCTCGCCGTTCGGCGTGAAGAGCGGGTCCAACACCGAGGCCATCACGCGTCGCCGTGTTGCCGCGCAGCGCATGGTGCAGGTCCCCGGTGACGAGGGCCTGCGCACGGACGACAACGGTCACCCCGTCAATCGCATGTTCCGCGATGTCCCGCAGGACGAGCCGACGATCGAGGTCGAGCCCGGCTTCGAGTCTGAGGTCGCGGCCTTCAGCCTCTTCGCCTACCTCTCGCGATCCCAGGTCACCTGGAACCCATCAGTCGTGAGCGTGTGCAAGGACTCGCTCTTCTGCCCGACGACGGAGGAGTACATCCTGCCGATCATCCATGGCAACGACCGGGTCGAGTGGTTCCTCCAGCTGTCGGATGAGATCACGTGGGAGGTCGAGGATCGTGATACGGGTGGGGTGCGCTCGCGCGTCGTCATGAAGGCCGGGGACATCTGCGCGATGCCGGCCGATATCCGGCACCAGGGCTACTCGCCGAAGCGCTCCATGCTCCTGGTGTGGGAGAACAACTCCTCCGCACTGCCCGAGCTCATCGCCAGCGGCAAGACCCCGACCTACCCGGTCGAGTTCTAAGCCTGTGATGCGCCAGCAGCTCTTCATCGGCGGTGAGTTCGTCGATGCGCTCGACGGTGCGACTGTCGACGTCATCGATCCTCACGACGGTTCACTCCTGGCCCAGGTGGCGGAGGCCCGCGCGGCCGATGTCGACCGGGCGGTTGCCGCGGCTCAGGCAGCCCTCCCGGCCTGGCGGGACACGTCGGCATCCGAGCGTGGCCGCATCCTGCTGCGCCTCGCCGATGCACTGGAGGTGCACGCCGATGAGCTCGCGCTGCTGGAGACCCGGGACACCGGGCATCCGATCCGTGACACGCGCAATCTCGACCTCGCCCGCACTGCAGCGACGTTCCGCTACTTCGGCGGCATGGCCGACAAGTTCGAGGGCTCCGTCATCCCGGTGGATCGCGGAAACCTCGACTACGTCGTCCACGAGCCGGTCGGTGTCGTCGGGCAGATCGTGCCGTGGAACTTCCCGATCATGTTCGTCAGCTGGAAGACGGCCCCGGCTCTGGCCGCGGGAAACACCATCGTCATGAAACCCTCGGAGCTCACGCCGCTCACGGCGCTGCGCGTCGCCGAGATCATGGCCGAGGTCGGACTGCCAGCGGGTGTGGTCAATATGGTGCCCGGCTACGGCAACACGGCAGGTGCGCGCATCGTCGAGCATCCCGGGATCGCCAAGGTGTCATTCACCGGCAGCACCAACGTGGGCCGCTCTGTCGCACGCGGCAGCGCCGACACGCTCAAGCGGGTTCATCTCGAGCTGGGCGGCAAGGGTGCCAACCTGGTGTTCGCGGATGCCAATCTCGTGGCAGCTGTCAACGGCACCGCCTTCGGCATCTTCCACAATCAGGGTCAGGCGTGCATCGCCGCAAGTCGCCTCATCATTCATGAGTCGGTCGCCGATGAGTTCCTCGCTCGTTTCATCGAGCTCGCGCGCAGCATCAAGGTCGGTGATCCCAAGGATCCGACGACCGAGATGGGTCCGCTGACCTCCGCGATGCATCGCGACCGGGTGCTCAGCTACATCGATGTGGCACGCAGCGAGGGTGGCGAGGTGCTCACCGGTGGCAAGGCGCCTGACAACCCGGCGCTCTCGTCCGGCTACTACATCGAGCCCACCGTCGTGCGCGTGGGCCATGAGACTCGTGCGGCCTGCGAGGAGGTGTTCGGCCCGTTCATGACGGTGCACACCTTCCGCACCGATGAGGAGGCCCTCGCCATCGCGAACACCGGCGACTACGGACTCGGTGGCGGGCTGTGGACGCAGAACCTCACCCGCGCCCACAAGGTCGCGCGCGAGCTGCGCGCCGGCATGGTGTGGGTCAACGCCTACAAGCGGGTCCACCCGGGTTCGCCCTTCGGCGGCATGGGCTCATCGGGCTACGGCCGCGAGATGGGCTTCTTCGCCATGCGCGAATACACCGAGCCCAAGTCGATCTGGATCAACGTCGACTCGGCCACGCCGCCGTTCTATCCGCGAGGCTGACATGGCGGAGATCATGTCCCTCGAGGCCGCGATCGCCGACCTCGTCCATGACGGCGACACCGTGGCATTGGAGGGGTTCACCCATCTCATCCCGACGGCAGCGGGTCAGGAGATCATCCGGCAGCGGCGGCGGCACCTCACCCTCGTGCGGATGACCCCCGACATCGTCTACGACCAGATGATCGGGGCCGGCGTCGCCGACCGCCTCATCTTCTCCTGGGGCGGCAACCCGGGAGTCGGCTCGCTGCATCGACTGCGTGATGCGATCGAGCACTCCTGGCCGGTGTCGCTGGCGATCGAGGAGCACAGTCACGCCGGGATGGCGGCGCGCTACGTCGCGGGTGCGAGCGGTCTGCCCTTCGGAGTCCTGCGTGGGTACGTCGGAACCGACCTGCCCCTGCACACGGACACCATCAAGCCCATCACCTGCCCGTTCACCGGTGAGCAACTCACCGCGGTTCCTGCCCTTCGTCCGGATGTGGGCATCGTCCACGCGCAGCAGTGCGATCGGGACGGCAATGTTGCGATCTGGGGCATCCGTGGCGTGCAAAAGGAGGTGGTGCTGGCCTCGCACCGATCCCTGGTCACGGTGGAAGAGGTCGTCGATCGCCTTGATCCGCGCGCCACGGTGGTGCTGCCGACGTGGGCGGTCACCGCGGTTGCGGTGGTGCCGCATGGGGCGCACCCGTCCTATGTGCATGACTACTACGACCGGGACAACGCGTTCTACGAGGCGTGGGATGGCATCTCCCGCGACCGTGACTCCTTCACCGCGTGGCTTGAGTCCGAGGTGCTCTCCACGACAGCGGGTGTGCGATGACCGACACCCTGCTGCCACCGTCGCCCGAGGTGAGCATCGACGAGATCATGACGGTCGTCGCCAGCCGAGAGTTGCACGACGGCGTCGTGTGCTTTGTCGGCATCGGCAAGCCGAGCGTCGCGGCCAACCTCGCACGCATGACGCATGCCCCGCACATCGTGCTCATCTATGAGTCAGGGACGATTGGGGCGAAGCCCACCCGTCCGCCGCTGTCGATTGGCGATGGGGAGCTGGCACAGACCGCTGATGCGGTCGTGAGTGTGCCCGAGATCTTCACCTACTGGCTGCAGGCCGGGCGCGTCGATGTCGGGTTCCTCGGCGCTGCGCAGATCGATCGCTTCGCCAACATCAACACGACCGTCGTCGGGGACTACGACCACCCGACCGTGCGGCTGCCCGGAGCCGGGGGAGCGCCGGAGATCGCCACCAGTGCGCGCGAGGTGTTCATCCTCATGAACCAGACGAAGCGCGCCTT
>CAZLHZ010000208.1:0-4438 GCA_964559285.1 uncultured Actinomycetes bacterium
CGAGCGGTATCCGTCGGACTGGATCGCCGTGAAGTGCACGAAGACGTCCGGGCCTCCGCCGTCCTGGGCGATGAAGCCGTACCCCTTCTCTGCGTTGAACCACTTCACACTGCCTTGCGCCATGCTGCGTCTCCTTGATGGGACAGATCCCTGCTCCCACCGTGGGAGCAGGGAGGTGCGCCGAGCTGTCGAGCCTGTCCCTTTGCTGGAGACTGCCAAGACCTGCACTGCGTGACCGCCGTCACTGTATCGCCTCGGGTGGGTTCGTGTGGCGCCGGTGGGCAGACTGGGGGCATGAACCTCCGGACGGCTGCGGCCACTGCCCTCGCACTTGCAGCCACGGTCACCCTCGGTGTCCTCCCCGCAGGGGCCCTCCCGACCCGCCCGGTTGACTCCGGGCGTGCCGCAAACTCCGCGCCGACAGCTGGTTCCACACGAGCCGCCGACTCCGCGTCGCCGGCCTTCCGGATCGCCGCGGTCGCCGATATCGCCTGCGATCCCGCCTCCCCCGCGTTCCACTCCGGTCAGGGCTCCGGTCAACTGTGCCGGGCCCGCGCCGTGGCGGACCGGATCTCGGCGTACGCACCCGATCTGGTCGTCATCCCCGGCGACCTGCAATATGACAGCGGCACCCTCGCGGCCTTCCGCGCATCCTTCGGCGTTGCCTACGCGGGACTGCGCGATCGTGTGCGCGCCGTGCCGGGCAACCATGAGTGGCGCACGCCGGATGCGGCGGGCTTTCGCGCCTTCTTCGCTGACACCCAGGCGGTACGCCGGACCTGGCTGGCCTTCGACGCCGGCCCGTGGCAAGTGCTGGGTCTGGACTCCAACTGCACCGAAGTCGGCGGGTGCGGATCGCGGTCGCCGCAGGGGCGATGGCTGGCACACCAGCTGGCCACCTCGACGACGCGGTGCACCCTTGCGTTCTGGCACCATCCGCGACGCTCCTCCGGTCCCCACGGGGATGAGGTGACGGCAGGTGTGCGCCACCTGTGGCAGACCGTGCGCGAGGGCGGGGTCGACATCGTGCTCAACGGCCACGACCACCTCTATGAGCGCTTCGCCACGCGCGGTGGTGTGCGGGCGTTCACCGTGGGGGCCGGCGGCAAGGACCACTACTGGATCGAGCGACGCCAGCCGGAGTCGCGGTTCATCGACACCACCCACTTCGGTGCCCTCATCCTCGACCTGCGTCCCGCAGGCTACGACTGGAGATTCGTCGGCATGGGCGGACGCATTCTCGACTCCGGCACCGCGTCATGCACCTAGCATCCACGCATGGATCGCCGTCGCTGGATCACCATCGCCATCACCCTCGTTGCCATGCCGGTCGGCGCTGTGGTCATCGCCTTCACACTGTCGCGACTCTTCGCCTCCGATGGCACCGGCTGGGGTGATCTGATCGGCCTGGTGACCGGCCTGGTCATCGGACCACCCCTGGGCAATGTCGTGGCCTTCACCATCTGCCTGCTCACCCTGCTGCGCGGTCGACTGCGCTTGCCGTGGGCGGCGTGGGGGATCAATGTCGGTGCTGTCGTCGTCGCACTCGTGGTTATCGGCATCGGGATGGCGGTGGTGGCACGAACCGACAGCGGAATCGCCACCGCCATCGTCGTCATCCTCGGACTCGGTGTCGCCGGTGTGGGTGCATGGTTCGCCCTGCGCGTGGGCGGGCGGCGTGAGTCAGCGATATCGCTCTAGCGCCTACGGCGCGGTGCCTGCGGCGCGGTGTCGGCCGCACGCGTGAGCACGAACGCCATCACCTCCCGCGAGGTGCCGATGCGCTGGCGGTACGCCGCAAAGCCGGCGTACACGCGCTCGGCTGCACTCCACGCGTCATCCATCTGCTGAGACGGCACGCGTGTGGCCTGCACGTCGACGACCTCACCGCGCCAGTCGGCGCGCGCCCGTGGAGTCGCCGCGAGATTGATCGCCCATGCGGGACTGCGCGGCTGGGCGAAGTTGGTGCCCATCGCAACGAAGTCGTCCCCGAAGGGGATCGCGGCGATGGGCATGGTGCGCGGCAGTCCGCTGCGAGCACCGGTCGTCGTGAGCATGAGCACCTGCATGCCGGTGAGCAGCGGCGGCAGGGTGATGCGGCCCCGTGACCAGCGGCTGAGCGGTCGATCGATGCGGTAGAGCACCTTGTGCAGCAGCCATGAGCCACCGCCCGTCGATGCAATCCGGGCCACGGCACGCTGGGCAGGGTTGGGTCGCTGCCAGGTGAAGCCCAGATCCGCCTGCAGTCCCATGCGGGTGACTATCCCGCGTCGGGAGTGGCGGCGTCCACTGACGCGTGCGCGGCGGGGATCGCACCGAGCCGCCCGGCCTGGTAGTCCTCGAACGCCTGCACGAGTTCGGCCCGGGTGTTCATGACGAAGGGTCCGTAGGCGGCCACCGGTTCACGGATCGGCTGGCCGCCGAGGATGAGGACATCAAGTGCCGGGGTGCGCGCATCCTGCGCGGTGGCCGCAGACAGCGTGATGGTGTCGCCGCTGCTGAAGACAGCGAGCTGGCCCGAGGTGAATGGTCGACGACCCTCGTCCGATCCCACCTCTCCGGCACCGGACAGGGCGTAGGCCAGCGCGTTGAAGGACGGATTCCACGGCAGGGTGAGGCGGGCACCAGGTGCGATCGTCGCGTGCACAATCGTGATCGGAGTGTGGGTGACCCCGGGACCGGCGTACCCCTCGAGGTCTCCCGCGATCACGCGCAGGAGGGCACCACCGTCGTCATTGGTGAGCAGAGAGATCTTGCTCGCGCGGATGTCCTGGTAGCGCGGGGTCGCCATCTTGAGGGTGCGCGGAAGGTTGACCCACAGCTGGATGCCGTGGAACAGACCGCCGCTGACGACGAGGTGCTCCGGGGGCTTCTCGATGTGAAGGATGCCCGAGCCGGCCGTCATCCACTGGGTGTCACCGTTGGTGATGACACCGCCGCCGCCGTGCGAGTCAGCGTGCTTAAAGGTGCCGTCGATGATGTAGGTGACGGTCTCGAAGCCACGGTGCGGATGCCACGGCGTGCCCTTCGGCTCACCGGGGGCGTACTCCACCTCGCCCATCTGGTCCATGTGGATGAAGGGATCGAGCTGGGTGAGATCGACCCCGGCGAACGCCCGGCGGACCGGGAAGCCCTCACCCTCGAAGCCGCGGGGGGCCGTGGTGAGCGAGAGGACCCGTCGGTCGCGCGCCCCGGGGGCGGCGATGACGCGGGGCAGGGCTAGGGGGTTGTCGACGGTGACGGCGGGCATGGCACTCCTTCGGGGCATCTCCAGCGTCGGTGGATCTTCAGCGTGGATGAGGTGTCCACCTGTTGTTGAAGATTCAACCACATCACCCCACCGCCGACCACCCCAGCCGCGGACAACTCCCGGTGGTCCCGCGCCCGGCGGACATATCCCGCTCGTGACGGCCCGGAACAGTCCGCGGCTGGGGGGTCACCCGGTCAGGAGTGCGGTCGGAACGAGCCCCGAGCGCTCTGCGGACCCTGACCCGCCAGATTGGCTGCGGCCACGGTCGCCTCGTAGGTCACGCCGTTGGTGAGGTTCCCGACGAGGCAGGTGCGGGCCCCGCCACCGGTGACGCACTTCTCGACGACCTTGTTCCGACCGGCCTTGAAGACCCGGACGATGTAACTCGTGATCGTCAGGCCCCCGTTGCTCAACGGCGCCTGCCAGCGGACCCGACCGGCGTGATTGCGCCCGTCAGCCTCGACCTCGCGTGGCTTGCCAGGATGCTTGCCGACAAGCACCTGCACGCGCCCCGACTGGGGTCCAGATCCCAGTGAGTTCTTGGCCCAGACCGAGACGTAGTAGGTCTGGCCGTTCGTCAGCCCGTAGATCGTGCAGGTCAGCTCCCGCTTCTTCTTCGACACGCAGGTGTCCGACGAGATGCCAGCACCGATTCCGGGTGAGCCGTAGGCAGCAGCGCGGTACCACCGGAAGACGGTGTCCCCGAAGTCCTTCGGCTGCTGCCAGGTGACGATGGCCTTGCCCGCGCCCGTGGTCACGGCCGTGTTGCGCACTCGGGTCGGCGTCTTGCCCGGATACACCGTGACATAAGCGCTCGCCGGCCCGTCCCCGTCTGAGTTCGTCGCGACAACATCGACGTAGTAGGTATCTCCCAACGTCAGACCGGACAGCGCGCACCCCAACTCCGTCGTGGTGCAGCTCGTCACGAGATTGGCCGGCCCCGTGGGCGGCGGCACACTCCACACATTGGCGGTGTACGACGTCACCGGATTCCCACCGTCATCGCTGGGTGCCGACCATGCCACCTTGACGGACTCTGCGCCCGTCCACGCCGTCACCTTGAGCGGCACCGATGGCACGAATGCCGGAACTGCTGTTGCTTCTACCGCGCCCGCTCCTACCGCGCCGCCGATTGCCAGCGAACTGATCATCGCTGCGGCCGCGACCACGGCCACACGCTGTGAACGT
>CAZLHZ010000209.1:0-4421 GCA_964559285.1 uncultured Actinomycetes bacterium
TAAAACAAACGGCAAAAAGAAATCGGCTAACAAAATGGGGTAAACTTATCAACCCAAGGCGGGGCATTTCGACGCAATACAGATTGAAAAGGCCCAAAATCGGGTTGTTACAACGCCATAAATGCCCAACGAAAAATACGGAGCGCCTTGCACCAAAGCCAAACCCTCTATATTCAAAATTCGCATGAATAAAAAGACCGCTGAAAGTCTTCTAGTTGATAAATGGTAGACTAAATTGATTATCGCTCGGTGAAAAGAACGCTATCCTTTGGGCTGTTAGTCACGAATGCATTCATCAATGGATATAGACGAGTGAACACACCGACAAACTTAAGGATAAACCCTTAAAGAAATTGCACCAAGGCATTCGATATTTGCATAAAAGACCTAAAAAAGTATTCAAACAAGATTTTCGCATTTTAATCCCCGGTGATTTCTTCATAGATACAACCTACTTTCCCAGACTCTTCAAAAGCCATAACAATGAAAATGTTGAAAACCAAATTGGTCAGTCCAAACATTTTTTTAAAAAACAAAGATTAATTAAAATCCACAGTCAAATCAAAAAATTGTAAAAATTTCTTAACAATAGTCTTTTTTCCTAAATTCCATGTTTATATGATTTCAACTCGTGTTTAATCGACTATAATTTTTCTTAGGAGGATATATTATTGCAGTAATAAATCTATTGATTCCATAATTTGCCTTTCGGAAGGATAAGTGATCAAAACCGCCTTATGCTTTCCATGAAAAATAAAACACGCACCTGCAGCGGCTGCACTTGCGCCAAAATTCAGACATATACTTGCGAAGTCAACTACACCCCGTCCACCTCCCGCTGCTATAACAGGAACAGACACTGAGGCCGCAATTTGCCTTACCAATATATTATCATACCCACTCAGTGAACCGTCGTGATCGATAGAATTAATAATTATTTCGCCAACCCCTAAATTAACTAACTTCTTAGCCCATTCAACTGGGTTTAATCTCGTTTTTTCTTGTCCACTATTGATGTATACCCGTGGTTTGCCAAGATAATCTTTCATTACATCAATAGAAGCTACGATTGAAGAGCTGCCAAAATACCGAGATGCATCCTCTACTAATTTCGGATTTCGGACAGCGGCTGTGTTAATAATTACTTTTTCAATGCCCGCTTTCAAAATTTCACGTATCATACCTACTGAGTTTATTCCCCCTCCATACGCAAGTGGCATAAAACATTCAGAAGCAATGTCTTTTAATAACCCCAAATGGGGAGGTTGATTTTTAGCTGATGCCTCAATATCCAAAAAGACCAATTCATCGACTTCCTTTTCATTAAATATTTTCACTGCATTAATCGGATCTCCAACATATTTATGATCTTTAAATTTTATGCCTTTATACAAACCTCCGTTTTTAAGAAGCAACACCGGTATGATTCTAAATCTCATGACAAAAGAGCAAAATTTCGCATTAAACTAAAACCATATTTATGGCTTTTCTCTGGATGAAATTGGACTCCGTAAATGTTGCCACGATTTAAGGCTACTGCATACTCAAACCCATAATTCGAAGTTAAAATCACGTCATCTTTCTCAGATGGGTTCATAAAATAGCTGTGTACGAAATAGAATCTTGAGTTTTCTGGGAAATCATGTGCTAACGGAGAAGGTCTATTTGACGAAACCATTCTCCAGCCCATATTTGGCACCGGTAAATTTGTGTCCTTTACAAATCTACCTTTAAAACTCAGAATTTCCGCATTAAACCACCCTAAACCTGGTAAAATTCCTTCTTCACTTCTTTTGCACATTAATTGAACACCTAAACATATTCCCAAAGTAGGAACTTTATCTAATAAAACTTTTTTATTCAAAACATCCCATAAACCCAAGTCATTAAGATTTTGTATGCCGCTATCAAAAGACCCTACACCTGGTAATATTATCTTAGATGAGTTGTTAATTACATCAACTTCGGCACTAATTATTGATGGGAATCCAAGTCTTCTTAACATATTATGAATAGAGCCCAAATTACCTAATCCATAATCAATTATAACTATCATTAAAATGCACGTTTAATTCGAGCTAATCGACTGATGAGATTGGAAAACCTCTTACCGGCTTCAACTTGATTTTTAAAATTAGAATAATTATTTATTGGAATTTTCAACAAAACCTCAAATTCATCAATAGTAATACCTAATTTCTTCGTGAAATAAACTCTATCTTGTTCCAGTTCATGGGGATCATATAGCGGCAATTTAAGTTCATCTATTGCTGCATTACGAGTTAGTTGGCCAGAAACAATTAAACTCGATAAGTGCGCTTTACGCTTATCATACCCAAAACGAGATGGCAAATAATATGCTTGAAAGAATTTAGTAAACACAGATTCGTAGTGTTTTCCTCCGTAATCTCTCCAACCAAGCTCTTTAATTAAAAAATTTTTAACATTTGATTTGTTATACTCAATGTATTCTAAAGGCCTAATAATTTTCATCGCTTGAACATAAGGTAAAAGAAAATTTAATTCCCAAAAACTAACTCGTGGATAATTTACTAAACGTCGTGTTCCGTAATTTGCATAAATATCCATCAAATTCCACGAGTCATTCGCATTATATCCCCAAGAGCTGGGTAGTATAGACTCAGTCGCCATGTTTCCTCCATTCATAATGTATTTGATTCCATACTTCTTTGCCTCTTGATAAAGACTAGCAACAAAGCAGTGATCTTGAGGAACATCTATATTCGCTATTCCAGACTTAAAATAAGCAAGCTGCAAATCTCGCATTTCTTCCCAATCGATAACTAATGTGTGCAAATCCAAATTCAACTTTTGAACAATATTTTGGATGTTCATAACTGCTAATTCAGAATTCCACCCAGTATCAACATGCACGACTAGTGCTCTTAAACCCAATACTTTAGTGACGAAATAACTCATGTATGAGCTATCAACGCCACCACTTAAACCCATGATGCAATCATAGTCTTTTCCTCTTCCCGCCTTTCGTAATTCGTCAACAATACCTTCTAAATACAACTCAGCTTGTTGACCTTTTATTCGATTATTCTGATCCCAATATTCATACTTTTTAACATGGTTACAAACTCCGTCATTATCAAAGTAAATATCCGGATCTGAAGTGTCCATGACTGTCTTTGAACACATTTGATAAGGTTGCTTATGCAAGATCTGGGTCAATGGATGATTAACTACATTTAAATCACAAAATTCAAGGTTTCTCATAATTTAATAATTGAGGATAACATACTCTTTGATTTTGATACTTTATAAGATATTAATCCGTAAATCATATAAGAAAATACTCCTGAAAATACATATATATAAACCGTAATTATTGGCGATAATTTCAAATACCCACAAATTAAGAAAGAAATTGAAATAGTTATAGCAAACAAAACTTGCCATAAAATATCAATGCTAGGCGCTTTGCCTAGTACCATAATAAAACTCAAGCCTCCAAAAATGAATCTTATGCTAAACAAGATACCTAAGGCCAAAATAAATGGTAACGCAGGCATCCATTCATTGCCAAAAAAAAATGGCAATAAAGGTTTTGTGAAAACTAAAATTCCTGCAATTAACAAAATTGCAATAAAACCATAAATTTTCAAATGCTTAACATAAGAATATACTCCAGTACCCGTTTTTTCAATTTCATCCGTTAAATTCTTAACATATAACCTCTGAACAGATGATGAAATAAATTTCAAGGGGAAATCTATTATACGCCTAGCAAGGCTATAGTAACCTAAGACCTGCGAGTCAATTCTACCCAAAAAGAATACTGGTAAACTTTGTACTAAATTATTTAAAAAATTACCAGGAAAGACAATTAAAGGTAGCCTCCAATTTGTCCGCAAAATAATTTCCATTCCGTTAAAAGAAAATTCATGCAGATTCTGCTTAAATTCACTATAGAAAGATTTAAAATACAAACTGAAAGCAAAAATTTGGACAATGATTGTACTATAAATCAAACCCCAATAACCCCAATTTAACCAACCGAAAAATAATTGAGTTGATGCCACAAAAATGCTTACTAATATTTTTATTTTAGATAAAAGTCTAAATGCCCCATTTTTTGTTAACACCATTAAAATCAAATTTGTTAGTGAAGAAAAAAATGCATAAAGAGGCAATGACCAAAACCACCCGGTTTTTATTTCACTTTCAAAAAAATCCACAAAAAACTCGGTAAAAAAAAATAAAACAATTGAGGCTAAACAACAAATTACAAATAAAATCAGAATACTAAGTGCAAGACTGTTGATTAATTCTGATTTGTTTTTTGAAGTATAAATGGATACATCATAATTCAAAAAACCCATAACGGTTAGCAATAAGGCTGAACTTTTGTAAAACTCATATTGCCCAAATTCATCAGGCGAATAAACTCT
>CAZLHZ010000210.1:0-4414 GCA_964559285.1 uncultured Actinomycetes bacterium
TGCTCATCCGACTGCCGACCGACAAGCTCGTGCCACCAGATGTCGCGGCCCTCGGTCCACTCAACGTCCCCTCCGGTACGCCGCACGACGAGGACCTGCCGAACCGTGGGTGTGTTGGCCACGGCCTCGTCGACCGCGGGCTTGAGGGGCATCGCTGAGCCGCGACGGTTCTGGCCGTCGGCGGTGATGACAAGGACCGCCTCGGCGTCCTCGATCCGGCTGCGCAGCGCCTCAGCGGAGAAGCCCGCGAAGACGACCGAGTGCGCGGCTCCGATGCGCGCGCAGGCCAGCATGGCGACGACCGCCTCGGGGATCATCGGCAGGTAGATCGCGACGCGGTCGCCGGACTTCACGCCCAGCTCCGTGAGCGCATTCGCGGCACGGCAGACCTCGCGCTGGAGTTCGGCGTACGTGATGTCGCGGGTGTCGCCGGGCTCACCCTCGAAGTGCAGTGCCACCCGGTCGCCGAGTCCGTTCGCGACGTGCCGATCGACACAGTTGTAGGCGACGTTGAGCCGTCCCCCCACGAACCAGCGGGCGAAGGGGGCGTTGGACCAGTCGAGAACCTCATCCCACGGCTGGGCCCAGGTGAGCCGCGCGGCCTGCTCGGCCCAGAAGGCGAGCCGGTCATCGGCCGCCCGGGCGTAGTCCTCCGCCCGCACATTCGCCTCGGCTGCGAGGGCCGGGGGCGGCGGGAACTCACGGGTCTCGGTCAGCAGGTTGGCCAGCGCGTCATTCGCCACGTCACACCTCGCACGTCAGGTCTCGACCGGGTCAACGGCGTCGCCCGGGGCGATCACTCCCCTGGCCGCACCCGACGGGGACGCCGGGGCCCACCTCAGCAGGCTTTCCGGGCGTGTTCAAGCGTTTCGGATGGACACGGTGAGTGAGAGGGAACGTACCCTGTGAGGCACGGGTCGCGCTGACGGGTGACCCGGCCCATCTGGCTGACTCGCCGGTCGAGCGGCCCCGTCGTCGGAGGCGTCGTGCGACTGCGTGTCCTTGTGCCCCTGCTGCTGGCCCTCGCGGCCGTTCTGGGCCTTGTCATCGGGGCGGTGCTCCCGTCCTCGGGCGGGGGCGCGGCGACACCCGCACCATCTGTGAGTACGCCGGGAACCGGCAGTGGCAGTCCGGCCGTGGATCCGTCCGGGGACCCCTCGGACACCCCGTCTGAGGAACCGTCCAGCGAGTCCCCGTCCGCGCAGCCGACCTCGAACCCGAACTCAGACTTCGCCGTCATCGGGGAGGGTGGCGGCGCCGCAGCGGAGAACCAGCCGCAGCCGACGTTCCCGGTGACCAAACTCAAGGCCGGTGAGAAGCCGCCGCAGTTCGTCATCGTGTCGTTCGACGGTGCGTGCAAGGACGAGCTCTTCCAGCACTACATGGACGTCGCCGAGCGCAACAATGCGCACTACACGTTCTTCCTCACCGGGCTGTGCATCCTGCCCGAGGAGGACCGCTTCCTCTACCAGCCGCCCGGCAAGCCAGCGGGCAGCAGCGCGGTCGGCTTCGCCGATGCCACCCTCGTCGCCCAGCGGATCGTCAACTGGAGTCGGGCCTATAACGAGGGCCACGAAATCGGCACCCACTTCCTCGGCCAC
This sequence comes from uncultured Actinomycetes bacterium, assembly GCA_964559285.1. Classification (GTDB taxonomy): domain Bacteria; phylum Actinomycetota; class Actinomycetes; order S36-B12; family S36-B12; genus CAZLHZ01. Next base: position 1,602 of record CAZLHZ010000210.1, read on the forward strand.
TTCTGCGATGAGGCGGGGGTGCAGACGTGGGATGCCGCCGGATGGCGAAGCGAGATCGAGCAGTTCAACGGAATCATCGACAACTGGGCATCCATCAACAAGGTGTCGAATCCCACGCCATTCCCCTTCAACTCCAGCATCGTCAAGGGCGGGCGCACTCCCTGTCTCGCGGGCCAGCGTGATGAGATGTATCCCGTCTTCACGGACTTCGGATATGTCTATGACTCATCGAATGGTGGAGACCTCGAGTGGCCACGCAAGAACTCCTACGGCCTGTGGGACTTCCCGCTGCAGACGATCAAGATCTCGGGGTATGGCCGCAATCAGCTGTCGATGGACTACAACTTCCTCTACACGCAGAACAACGCCTCCGTCACGGCGGACCAGGCCACCTGCGACAAGATCGAGGAATCGACGTACCAGTCGTTCATTGATGCACTCGATGCGGTCTACAACGGCAACCGCGCCCCATTCCTCATCGGCAATCACTTCAATGAGTGGGTGTGCGGCGCCTACAAGAATGCCCTCACCCGATTCATCGACGATGCGACGGCGAACTACCCCGACGTCAAGTTCGTGACGAATATGGACCTCGTGCGCTGGCTGGATGCACAGGACCCCTCGACGATCAGCAGGCTGCAGGGTCTTGGCATCCAGGACTACTGAGGCGGATCCGCTCGCCGCACTGGCGGACCTGCCGGGAGTGCGTGCGTCGTGTGACGACGCCCGGTCGGCCATTGATGCCGTGCTGTGGGACCGCGGGGTGCGCTCGCGTGCTGCTGAGGTCGTCGCCGAGTCGGTGCGTCGCGGAGCGCATGCCTCGGCTGCACTCGACGGCGTTGATGTGCCCGTTGAGCGCTTAGGGGCCGTGCGTGATGACTCGCCCATGGCGCGCGTGCTCGATGCTGCTCTGCGTGTGACGCAGGAGGTGCCCGGACAACTCGAGGCATGGTCGCGTTCGCCCCTGCAGGTCCTCGCACGCCTGCACGCGGTGGGTGCGCGCGAGTTCGTCAGTGATGGCGAGGTCGGCCGACCGCGTGATGGGGATGCCGTCGATGATCCCCTCCACATCGGGGTGCTTCCGCCCGCGGCTGAAGTCACCGTGCGGCTGGCGACCCTTGCGCACGTGGTGACGGCACCGACGGCCGCACCGGCCCTGCTTGTCGCCGCGATCGTCCACGGTGAGCTCCTGCTCCTACGGCCCTTCACCTGGGGCTCGGGACTCGTGGCGCGGGCCAGTATGCGGCTCGTGCTCGCTCAGCGCGGAGTGGATCCTGACCTGCTTGGTGTGCCGGAAGCCGGCGTACTGGCTGGTGGCCGCGGCGCCTATGTCAAGGCGCTGCGCGCATTCGCGTCCGGAACTCCCGAGGGGGTCGCCGACTGGATCATGTGGCACTGCAGCGCCGTCCGTTCCGGTGCGCGCGCAGCCGTCCGTCAGCTGACGCGGAGTTCCACCTAGGCGGCGGACGCCGATGTGGGCGTACGCCGATGGTGTGCGGCGTACCAGATGCCGACGGCGATTGCGGTCAGTGCGAGACCGGCACCGACGGCGGCAGCGGCAGTGACCGCCGTGCGCTTCTCGATGTGCGGCAGACGCGGACGCATCGCCACCGGGCGTTCGAAATCCAGGATCGGCCAGCCGCGTCGCTCGGCGATACGACGCAGTGCCGAGTCAGGATTGACGGCGACGGGGTGACCCACGGCCTCGAGCATTGGCAGGTCTGTGATGGAGTCGGAGTACGCGTAGCACGCGGCGAGGTCATAGCCGTGGTCGTCGGCGAGACGAGCCATCGCCTCGGCCTTGCCCGGACCGTAGGCGTAGAACGCGATCTCGCCGGTGTAGCGACCGTCGATGACCTCGAGTTCGGTGCCGACGGTCGAGTCGACCCCCAGTCGCGCTCCGATGGGCGCGATGATGTCGGAGCCGGAGGAGGAGATGACGTGCACGTCATGCTGGGCCGCGCGATGCTCCGCGATGAGGGCGAGCGCCTCCTCGAACACCATCGGGCTCACGATGTCGTCGAGTGAGTCAACGACGATGCTTCGCACCAGCTCAACATTCCAGCCCGCAACCATCTGCGAGAGGTAGGCCCGCAGCGCCTCCATCTGATCGTGGTCGGCACCGGAGCGACGGAAGTGCAGCTGCGCATAGGCGCCGCGGATGAGCTCGGAGCGTCTGATGAGCCCGTGCTCATAGAACGGTCGCGTGAACGCCAACGAGCTCGACTTGGCCAGGATGGTCTTGTCGAGGTCGAAGAACGCGGCGGTGCGCACGCGCCTCAGGCTAGTACGCCGCATCCTGCGACGCCCGGCTGTCGGGAGATGTCCACAGGTCGTGGCGCGCCCTGGAATCTGGTGGAGCGATGTGCGCACAGTGGACCGGCCGCCGCTGATCGGTGGTGTTCCCGCTCCCCCGCCATGGGTGGAGCCGGTGGATCGTCGACGTGGAGGTGGTCATGGGATCGATCGGGTTCGACTCTGGAGCGGGGAATGTGGCCGCGCATCCCACCGCGCATGGTCCCGCGCCTTCCGCAGCGGCGGTGCTGCCGATCGGTACGGATCGATCGATGCGGGACACACCGCGAATCCTCATCGCGACCGGTGATCCGGTCCTGCTGGACGAGATCCTGCGACTGTCGGCGGCCGCATCGCTGGACGTGACGGTGGTCGACAGCGTCACCCACGTGCGCGCATCGTGGACCACGGCGGTGCTCGTGATCGTGGGCGCTGATCTGGCCGTCCCCCTCGCCCGCGTGGCACCACCGCGGCGCGGTCAGGTTCTTCTCGTTGGCAGGTCGCCCCTCACCCCCGCC
>CAZLHZ010000211.1:0-2497 GCA_964559285.1 uncultured Actinomycetes bacterium
AGGAGGATGCACTGATCTCCGGCGCGCACCGCCTTGAGCAGCGGCCGCTCCAAGAGGAACCTGGCCCCGAAGAGTTCCTCCTCGGCACCGGTGGAGTCACTCGAGGTGAGCGAGCGGATGTGGAGCATCTGCCGGGCGTAATCCCACTCGTAGAGCGCCTGATTGGTGTCGATGCCCTCGTAGCACTGCAGGCGAATGAGGGCGCGCCCGAGCATGGTGGCGAGGGTCTTCGCGAGCTCGGTCTTCCCGACACCGACCTCACCTTCGAGGAGCAGCGGCTTGCCGAGCTTCAGCGCGAGCAGCAACGAGGTGGATAGCCCCCGGTCAGAGATGTAGCCGTGCTCGCGAAGGTCGGACGACAGTTGGGGGACCGTGAGGTCCGCGAACGCGGTGGACACGAATGCCGTCAGCGCTGGTCGCCGAGGATCATGTCGCCGAGCGAGGAACCGCTCAGCTTGCCCTCGCGCTCCAGGGTGCGCTTCCAGGCCGAAGCGATGTCGCCCCCTTCTTCGGCGTACCCCTCGAAGGTCACGTCCTTCATGTTGCGGCACACCTTCGTGGGGCTGCACTCGGCATCGAGTTCGATCTGATGGCCGGGCACGCCCTGCCAGATGCCACGGAGCACAGCCGCGGGGCTCTCAACCTGCTGGGACTCGGACTCTGCCATGACGCCTCCTTAGCGCAAGCCGTGACGGTACCAGCCGAGTGACTCACCTGCAGTACGGCGACGACCGACCGGGTGAGGGCCTCAGAGCTGATTCAGCCACGGCACGAGGACCCCCTCGAAGGCGGCGCCGTCCTCCTCGTGGGGGAAGTGACCGACCCCGTCGAGAAGGGCGAATTCGTAGGGACCCCCTGTCCACTCCTCTGAGCCGCGCGCGGACCGGGCCAGCAGTGAGGTGTCCTGCTCACCGTGGATCTGCAGGACCGGACACGCAATGGGGGTGCGCATGCGCGCGCTGTAGCGACGTCCGTCCGAGCGCAGGATCGAGCGCAGCGCCCACCGGTGGTACTCGACGGCGCAGTGGGCGGTCGGCCACTGCAGGTAGGCGGCACGGAACATGTCCTCAACCTCGGGGGTGAGCCACTCGGTGCGGTGAGACCAGGTGCGCAGCAGCTGTCCGATCCGGACGGCATCGTGCCGGGTGAGTCGTCGCTCGGGGAGGAACGGCACCTGAAAGCCGAGCGCGTACATCGACTCCCGACGCTGAAGGCCGTCGCGCAGGATGGCTGTGCGCAGCTGCTTCGGATGGGGCATCGAGACGGGGACGATGGCCCGCACGGCGTCGGGTTCGACGACCGCGGTGGTCCAGGCGATGAACCCGCCCCAGCCGTGCCCGACGATGACGGCCTCCTGCTCACCGAGGGAGCGAATGACCCCGGCCGCGTCATGGGCCAGGGTCAGCGGGTCGTACCCGCGCGGTGGGTGGTCGGAGCCGGCGTACCCCCGAAGGTCCATCGCGATGGCGCGGTATCCCGCCGCGGCAAGCGTCGTCAGCTGGCGACGCCAGGTCCACCAATACATCGGGAAGCCGTGGAGCAGGAGGATGGCAGGTCCGTCGCCCGCCTCGACGACGTGAAATCTCGATCCGTTGGCCGAGACGTCACGATGGGTCCAAGGTCCTGCGGCACGGATCGCCTGCTCAGGTGCGGGCCGCATCGACATCGTCCGAACCACCGGCCGGTGCGGCTGGAGGCGACGGGACGTCGCCGGGGGACGCCGCGCTCTCCACCGTGTCCGTGCCGCCGGGCTCCGATCCGCGGCGCATCCCGGTCAGCAGGGTGGGGGGCTGAATCTGCCGTGCGGTACGCCGACCCAGCAGGGCCAGCGCGACCGTGCCGAGCAGGAGCAGGAGGGTGACGATGCCGAATCCGGCCCACACCGGCAGGCCGAGTGCGGAGATCCCGAGGGCCAGGGTCACGGGGAGGAATAGAGCCGCAGCGCTCACCGACCCCAGGGCCCCGAGGATGAGCAGGCTGGTGAGCCCAATCGCTCGCCCGCTCGCGCGGAGTTCCGCCTGAATGAGAGCCACCTGGGCGGCCACGAGGCGCTGCAGGTCCAGACGCGCCTGGCGGATCAGTCCTCCGATCGAGGTGTCCTGATCCATGGGTCCTCCTAGGGCTGGGGTGCTCAAGGCTAACGGGTCAGTCGACCTCTGCCGCCGCCCGACGTCTCAGGCGCAGCAGGGCGACCGTGGCCAGCACCGCGGAGATGAGCGAGGCCACGAGGACGGCGGTCTTGGCGGACTCGAGGCGGGCCTGATCGGCGGCGTACCCCAACTCGGTGATGAGGAGGGCGACGGTGAAGCCGATGCCGGCCAGCAGTCCGACGGCTGTGACATCGCGCCAGCTGATGGAGGGATTGAGACTGGCGCGGGTGAACCGCGCGACGATCCACGCGACACCGACAACGCCCAGTGGTTTGCCGATGACGAGGCCGAGGATGATGCCGATGGCCACCGGATTGCTCAGCGGCTCGCTGAGACCGGTGCTGCGC
>CAZLHZ010000211.1:2507-4403 GCA_964559285.1 uncultured Actinomycetes bacterium
CGGTGGAGGCCAGGTCGTCACCTGATGCGAGCAGGGCGAAGACGGGGACGCAGAACCCGGCGCTCAGGGGCAGCAGCCGGCGCTGCATGCGGTCAGCGGGTGAGGCGGTCTCACCCGGATCTGCTGTTCCCCGGGTGAGGAGAGCGAGGGCGACGCCGGCGACGGTCGCGTGGATGCCGCTGGCGTGCATGAACCCCCACGTGGCGAGGGCCAGCGGCACGTAGAGCCATGGCGAGCGGATCCGCTGTCGCTGGGCGAGCCAGTACGCCGCGAGACAGCCGACGGTGGCGAGGGCATAGGGCGCCGAGAACGATGATGAGTAGAAGATCGCGATGACGATGATGGCCCCGAGGTCATCGGCCACCGCGAGGGTGAGCAGGAAGGCCCGCAGGGCGACGGGCAGTCGGCGACCGACGACGGCGAGCACCGCGAGGGCGAAGGCGATGTCCGTGGCGATCGGCACTCCCCAGCCGCGGGGTGAGCCCTCCGCCGTCGACAGGTTGACGGCAAGGAAGATCAGGGCCGGGGCGATCATGCCGCCGAGTGCGGCCGCGACCGGCACGGCGGCGCGCGCCGGACTCGACAGGGAGCCGTGGACGAGCTCGTGCTTGAGCTCCAGCCCCGCGACGTAGAAGAAGATCGCGAGCAGGCCATCGGCCGCCCATGTCCCCAGACTGAGATCGAGGTGGAGCGGCGCAGGTCCCACCGTGAAGTCGACGGCCGCGGAGTAGGAATCGCCCCACGGGGAGTTCGCCCACAGCAGCGCGATGACCGCTGCCGACAGCATGAGAACACCGCCGACGGTCTCGCCGCGCAGGGCGCGCAGCAGCCAGACCCGCTCCGTCAGCGGCGGGCGCTCAAAGAGCTCGGGCGGGTCGGCGTCGTGATCCTCAGTCGTCAGAGGAGGCCCCGCTCTTGAGCCCCTCGGCGATGAGGGCCATCACCGCCGGATCGGCGAGCGTCGTCGCATCGCCGAGGGTGCGGTTCTCGGCGACATCGCGCAGCAGGCGGCGCATGATCTTGCCGGAGCGCGTCTTGGGCAGCTCGGGCACCACCATGATCTGACGTGGCTTGGCAATCGGTCCGATCTCGTGTGCCACGTGATTGCGCAGCTCGGAGATGAGCGCATCACCGTCCGCATGCGCCGGGACGCCACCGCGCAGGATGACAAAGGCAACGATGCCCTGACCCGTCATCTCGTCATTCGCTCCGACGACGGCGGCTTCGGCCACCGACGGATGCGACACGAGCGCCGACTCGACCTCGGTCGTCGAGATGCGATGTCCGGACACGTTCATGACGTCGTCGACGCGACCGAGCAGCCAGATCGCGCCATCCGTGTCGATCTTGGCGCCATCCCCTGCGAAGTAGTACTGCGGCCACCGGGACCAGTAGGTCTCGACGTACCGCTCGTTGTCACCCCAGATGCCGCGGAGCATCGACGGCCACGGCTCATTGAGCACGAGGTAGCCGCCACTGCCCCACGGCACGGGAGTGCCCGCATCATCGACGACAGTCCCGGCGATGCCCGGCAGCGGGCGCATGGCGGAGCCGGGCTTGCACGCCGTCACTCCCGGCAGCGGCGAGATCATCATCGCGCCGCGGTACCAGATCCAGGCCTCGGGGTTGATCGGCTCGCCGACGGAGCCGAGGAGGCGCAGTGACGACAGATCGCGCGACTTCGGAATGTCGGCGCCCCACTTCATGAACGTGCGGATCGCCGTGGGTGCGGTGTAGAGGATGGAGACGCGGTGCTTGGCGATGATGTCCCACCAGCGACCCTTGTCGGGTGTGTCCGGTGTGCCCTCGTAGATCACCTGCGTGACGCCATTGGAGAGCGGGCCGTAGACGATGTAGGAGTGTCCGGTGACCCAGCCGACGTCGGCCGTGCACCAG
>CAZLHZ010000212.1:0-4394 GCA_964559285.1 uncultured Actinomycetes bacterium
CAGATGCCGTTCGATGTCGCTCTCGAGGCCGTTCGCGCCGGCACCGTGTTCACGACCCACACGCCCGTGCCCGCGGGCATCGACCGATTCCCCCGTGACCTCATCAGTCAGTACGTCGGATCCGGCGGTGCTGCCCCCGGTGTCCCCATCGAGCATGTGCTCGAGCTCGGAGCCGAGGACTACGACGGGGGAGATCCCACCGTCTTCAACATGGCCATCATGGGCCTACGGCTGGGTCAGCGCGCCAACGGCGTGAGCCAGCTGCACGGTCTGGTCAGCCGAGGCATGTTCAACGGTCTATGGTCGGCATTCGACGCGGAGGACGTACCGATCACCTCGATCACCAACGGTGTCCATGCGCCGACGTGGGTCGCCCGCGAGATGCGCGCCATGATCGATGAAGAGCATCCGGACCTGTCCGGAGTCGGAGACGATCGGCTCTGGTGGACCAAGCGGGAGCTGCGGGTCCGGCTCATCGAGATGACCCGGCAGCGGCTGCGGGAATCATGGCTGACACGAGGTGCGAGCCTGCCCGAGCTCGACTGGATCGACACCGTGCTGGACCCGGACATCCTCACCATCGGCTTCGCCCGCCGGGTGCCGTCGTACAAGCGCCTCACCCTCATGCTCCGGGATCAGGAGAGACTGCGGTCACTCCTGCTGGATCCCGAGCGTCCCATCCAGCTCGTCATCGCCGGCAAGTCCCATCCGGCCGATGACGGCGGCAAGCGACTCATCCAGGAGATGGTGCGCTTCAGCGATGACCCGGAGGTTCGGCACCGCATCGTGTTCCTGCCGAACTACTCAACGGCGCACTCAACCTGTCCATCCTTGACGGGTGGTGGGATGAGTGGTTCGACGGACAGAACGGCTGGGCGATCCCCACCGCCGATGGTGTTGAGGATCCGGATCGGCGCGATGACATCGAAGCCCGCGGCCTCTATGACCTCATCGAACACAAGGTCGCCCCGACGTTCTACGCCGTTGATCATGAGCGGATTCCGCGTCGCTGGGTCGAGATGATGCGGCACACCCTTGTCACGCTGGGACCGAAGGTGCTCGCCACCCGCATGGTGCGCGACTACGTCACCACTCTCTATCGGCCGGCGGCTGTTGCGTCGCGACGTGCGATTGCTGAGGATTACCGCCTTGCCCGCGAGCTCGCTGACTGGAAGGCGCGCATCATCGAGGCCTGGCCCGGTGTCCGCGTCGAGCACGTCGAGACAGACGGCGTAGGAGACAGTCCGACGGTCGGCATGAACGTCACTGTCCGCGCCTACATCGCTCTCGGAGGTCTCAGTCGTGATGATGTGCGCGTCGAGGCGCTCTACGGGCGCGTCGACTCCGGTGACGCGATCGAGCGCTCGGGCGTGGTGGAGCTGCGCTCCGTTGAGTCGTACGAGGGGAACCGGTGGCGTGACGAGGCGAGGATTGACCTGGACCGGACCGGTCCATTCGGGCTCACGGTGCGGGTGCTGCCGGTTCACGCTGGTCTGGCGTCGCCGGTCGAACTCGGCCTGCAGGCGGTTCCGGCTCGCTGAGCGGTGCGCGCACCCGCGCGTCCAGGGTGCAGCCACCGCCTGGAGTTGCGGTTCTCGACCACTGGCCGCCGCATGCCTCGTCGAGAAGTGTCGAGCCGAGGCCCGGTGATCCGAAACCCGGGCCCAGCCCATCGTCAACGACTCTGACACGAATATTCGGGCCGTCGATGTCCACCTGCACCGAGACCGTGTCCGCCTCCCCGTGCCGAATGGCGTTGCACAGACCTTCCTCGACGACAGCGCTCACGAGCCGGGCCGGGGCGCCGGTGATGTGCCGGACCTCAGGGGAGACGAAGACGCTGATCCCGGCGAGGCCCTGCCAGAGGTCGATCTTGTCCCGCACCTCGACGTCCAAGGTCTGACGTGGCATCTCGGTGATCTGCGGCCAGGGCGCGTGGAGAATGCCACGTGCCTGCGCCAGGGCGTCGTCGAAGGCGACATCGTCCTCGGCGGCGGCCGCTCTCTCGAGTGACACGATGCAGGCCGTGAGGCGGGACTGAACGGAGCCGTGAATATGGCGAGCAGCGTCCCTCGTGATTGCACGGATGATCTCCGTGTGAGCAAGCAGTTCGATGCGAGCAGAGTCCAGCTCATCGGCATACAGGCGCAGGAGTTCGGCTCCGGGTGTGCGCCAGCGTCCGACCCCTGAGGTGGTCCAGATGATGAGCCCACTGATGGCGACAGCGAAGAGGGACTGGCTGAGCCACGCGATGCTGAATCCCTGAGCGGCGAGGTCAACGCCAAGAGTCGGGATCTGGAGGATGAGGAAGAAAGCCGTGAACAGCACCGAGTGATGTCGGGGGAAGGCAGCCATCACGCGATTGCCGATGCCGAGGATGAGGATGATGAGGGGAACCCCGATGGCAGCGGAGAGAAAGGCTGACCGCAGACCCACCGTCGTCCAGCGGTCGGCGACTACGGTGAGCAGGAAGATCCCGGACACGGCACCCGGGCGGAACGACTGATGGCGTGCGACGCCGGTGATGAAGGCGAGGACACCGAGGCGGTTGCGACTGCGTCCACCACTGCGTGCCAGTCGATGGCTGAAGGGGCGAACGGACGACTCCGTGAGGTCCTTGAGAACGTCGGCTGCCGTCGCCATGACGTGGTCACGAGCGAAGGCAGCCTCGACATCCAGTCGCCGTGAGGTGATCGCGAAGGTCTGCTTGAGCGAGGATTCGAACTCAGCATGCAGACGTGATCTGAGGTCCGCGATGAGGTCGAGCTGTGATTGGCCACGCAGGATGACGTCGGCGGCACGGTCCACCAGCAGGGCGCGAGCTGCGGCGACCCGCTTGCGGCCATCAATGACCACACCGAAGATCGCGGCCATCCATGGGATCACGGCGGTGGTGCTGAGGATCCACACAACTGGTGGCGCAACACTGACGAAACCGGTGAGCGGCAGCAGGAGCTCCAGGGTCAGCCCAAATGCCAGCCCGGCTGCGGCGTAGATGACGACGAATCGCCACGGACTCATCGGTCCGAAGCGCCGGCAGATGCTGACCTCGGTCCACACCCACAGCCCCAGGATGAGCCCGCAGACGAGGCACACGCCGAGCAGCCCGAGGATGGAGGCGCTTGTGAGGGGAGCCGGTGGGCGGATCGACTCTGGCAGGATCACGAACAGCAGGACGAAGAGCCCGAGGGTGCAGCCAAGGGCAATGGTGGCCGACAGACGCTGGGTCGCCGTGACTGACACGTCACGCGTGGCCAGACGCACCGACAGCGGAGGAAGGTCCAGGAGGCCCTGGACCTGTGACTCCGCCATGTGCGGCTCCTCGGGGTTACTGCGGGTCGAGCACCGAGACGTAGAACGAGAATTCGCTTCCGTCACTCGCGGTGACTGTACACGTGTTCTCGCCGGCGACGCCTGCCTCGTCATAGGTATAGAGGCTGTACCACGCCGGGCCGTCGGCGTCCTCGGACGTGTTGAAGTAGGTGTAGACCTGTCCGGTGCCGGGGCAGTCGACCGAACTGATCCCTGGCATGTCGACGACGATGGTCTCGCTACCGGTCAGGGTGAATGTCTGCTCTGCCGAGTCCGACGTCACGCAGTAGGTGGCGTCACTGTCGCAGACGCTTGTCCATGCCGCTGGATCCGCTGAGTCAGCCGGAGGGGTCTCGCTGGCAGCACACACCGGGCGGACGTAGTTGCGAAGGTAGGACAGGAACGCCCGCCAGTCATCGGGTGTGCTTCCCGGAACCAGGTCCTGACCGTAGGTGTCCAGGGCGGCAATCCACGCAGCGCGCTCGGTCGTGCCGCCGAAGGCAGCACAGACGTCCTGCCATGCCGGATCGTTGACTCGGTCGCCGCTGGGGAAGGTGGCGAGCACCTCGGCCCACTGCTCGTCCGTGAGGGCATCCGGCTTCACTGGTGCGAACGTGTCATCGATGTAGGGGTAGTCCGTGCACACCGGCTCGATGTAGTCCGCGATGTAGGTGAAGAGCGCGGTGAACTCCTCCTCAGTGCCGAATCCTGCTGAGACGCCTGCCTGCACTGACGCGGCCAGCTCGGAGCCGTTGTCGCGCACGGTCTGCACTCCGCGGCAATTCCACACCCAGTCGGGATCGGTGAGGTCGCCCGAGGGGAAGTCGGCAAGGAAGGACGCCCACTGGTCATCAGGGAATCCGCTGGGGCGCGGCGGATTGAACGCATCTCCCGCGGTGGGTTCCGGCTCAGCAGTGGTCGAGGCCGGAGCCGGCGCACTGCTCGACAGCACGGTCGGAGTCGCGGCCTTGCCACCGCAGGCGGTGAGCGCCAGCAGAAGGACAGCGCCGGCCGTCGCGCCAGTGATGACGCGTCGCCGCAGTGGTGAGTTCATGAGGGTCCTCCGCACGTGATGACAGGTG
>CAZLHZ010000213.1:0-617 GCA_964559285.1 uncultured Actinomycetes bacterium
GGATCCGCAGCCTCGACATGCAGAAGCCTCCGGGGATCGCGGAGGCCATCGACTGGGTGAACGCCATCACTCTGCTCGGACTCGATCGTCTCGATGCCGATGGAGTCGAAGCCACGCTCGGATCGGTCGCGAAGTATCGCGAGGACATGGACGTCATTCGTGAGCGCGGTGCCGACTGGGTGGCCGGTGGCTGATCGCGCCGCCGTCGCCGCTGCCTTCGGACATGCCCTGCACGCGATGGGCGTGCCGGTGACACCGGAGCGCAGTGCGCGATTCGTGTCCAGCATCGTGCTGGCACGTCCCACAAGTGTCGATGCGCTCTACTGGGTTGCCCGGATCACCCTTGTCACCGGTCCCGAGCAGGTGCCGACCTTCGACGCGGTGTTCGCCCACTTCTTCCGCGGTGTCATCGAGTCGGAGGCCCCAGCACCGGCATCGACACCGGCTGCCGCGACGACACCACCCTCTGAGCGGGGACCTCAGCAGAATCCTGAGTCACCGCAGTCCTCCGGCTCCTCGGCCGTGAGCAGTGCGACACCCGGTCCGGCTGATCAGGATGTTGACGGTGATGAGTCGATCCTCGCGGCGGCCAGTGTCGAGGAGATCCTCAAGGAGCG
>CAZLHZ010000213.1:627-4385 GCA_964559285.1 uncultured Actinomycetes bacterium
TTCGCTGCCTGCACCCCTGAGGAACTCGCCCTCATCAGATCACTCGTCGAACGACTCCCGGTCATGGCTCCGCTGCGCAAGGGCAGACGCACTCGCCGGCATCGGCACGGTCGGGACCTCGATATCCGCGCCACCCTGCGTGCCTCCCATCGCACCGCGGGTGATCCCGTTCGGCGGCGCTATCGCCGCCGAGTGGATCGTCCACGTCGAGTCGTCCTCATCGCCGATGTCTCCGGCTCCATGGAGCCCTACGCCCGCGTCTACCTGCACCTGCTGTGCGGTGCGGTGCGGGCCACGCGTGCTGAAGCGTTCGTCTTCGCCACACGCCTGACTCGACTCACTCGCATGCTGCGCACCGACCATCCCGATGTCGCCTATGCGCGCGCCACCTCAGCGGCACCGGACTGGTCCGGTGGCACACGCATCGGTGAGGCACTCAAGATGTTCAACGATCGCTTCGGGCGCGGCGGCCTTGCGCGCGGCGCTGTGGTCGTCATCGTCTCCGACGGATGGGAGATCGAGGATCCCGCCCTCGTCGGTCAGCAGATGGATCGGCTGGAGCGTTTGGCCCATCGCGTCATCTGGGTCAATCCCCGCAAAGCGGCGGCGGGATACCAACCGCTCGCCGGTGGCATGGCTGCCGCCCTGCCCCACATCGACACCTTCGTCTCCGGCCACAGCATCCGTGCCCTTGAGGATGTCCTCGTCGCCATCTCCGCACGCTGAGTGTTGGTCAGCACGACACCTACAATCAGGCACAATCACCCCATGCAGACGCACGGCTTTGATGCCGACACCGATCAGCTTGCCGACGAGGTCATCACCTACGCACGTGAGCGATTGAGTCTGGATCCACCACCTCTGGACGGTCCGAGCTCCTATGAGGACCTCGTTGAGGCTGCCGGCGCCACGATCACCGAGACCGGCCTCGGGCCGGAGGCGCTGCGCATCTTTCGCGACATCCTCGCGCCTGCCTGCATCTCCACGGATCATCCGCGCTACCTGTCCTTCATCCCCTGCGCACCAACCGAGGCATCGTCAATGTTCGACCTTGTCGTCGGTGCGTCGGGAATCTACGGCGGCAGCTGGATGGAGGGCGCGGGAGCGGTGTACGCCGAAAACCAGGCCCTCCGCTGGATCGCCGACCTTGCGGGACTGCCAGCCCATGCCGGTGGCGCCTTCGTCCAGGGCGGCACGATCGGCAACCTGTCGGCACTCGTCGCGGCGCGCGCTGACGCGCAGCGGCGACGTGGGGGACGTCCGGATCGGTGGGTGGTCGCGTGCGGGAACGAGGCGCACTCCTCCATCGAGCATGCCGCTCTCGTCATGGACATTGACATTCTCGCGGTACCGGTCGGTGTGGATGGCAGGCTCACCGGTGATGCCCTCGCTCACGCCCTAGCTGCCCGAGGCGGTGCTGATGACGTCTTCGCTGTCGTCGCGACCGGAGGCACGACCAACTACGGGATCGTGGACGACCTCGACGGCATCTCGCGCGTGTGTCACGAGCACGGGATCTGGATGCATGTCGACGGTGCCTACGGCCTGGCTGCCCTTGCCGCGCCCAGCACACGACCGCTCTTCGTCGGTGTGGAGCATGCCGACTCGCTCATCGTTGATCCGCACAAGTGGCTGTTCGCTCCATTCGATGCCTGTGCACTCATCTACCGCGACCCTGAACTCGCACGGGCAGCGCATGTTCAGCATGCGGCCTATCTCGATGTACTCACCGATCGACCTGATTGGAATCCCAGCGACTACGCCGTGCAGCTCTCCCGTCGTGCCCGCGGTCTGCCCTTCTGGTTCTCCCTTGCGGTGCATGGCACGCGCGCCTATGCCGAGGCCGTAGAGCGCACCATGGAGGTGGCGCGATTCGCGGAGCAAAGCGTTCGGGAATCGGCGTACCTCGAGCTCATCCGCGATCCGATGCTGTCTGTCGTCGTCTTCCGTCGCGTCGGGTGGACGGAGCGTGACTATCAGGAATGGTCTGACCGGCTCCTCGCGGACGGGTACGCATTCGTCGTGCCCACCAAGCACGAGGGCGAGACGGTGACACGTGTCGCGATCGTGAATCCGCGCACGACTGAGGAGGACATCACCGGCATCATGGCCTCCATGGCCTGACGGACCTAGGTCCCTAGACGTGGCATGACCCGTGACGGAGTCTGGATCCATGACGACCTCATGGATGGACGGTTCCGGCATGGATGGCCCAGGTGATGCAGCTGATCAGGCGCAGTGGCTGCAGTTCCAGCAGGAGCGCGCCGCAATTCAGGCATCGCTCGCCGCGGATGCGCGACATGTCGACCATCTCGTGGAGGAGGACGTACCACGGCTCTACTCGCACGGTGACGACCTCGACATTGAGCAGGCTCGCCACCCGTGGGATGAGCCACCCCTTGTCGCGGAGCCTGAAGCGGATGCCAGTGATGATCCCTTCCACGGTGGTGGAGAGGACGTGGGATTTGATCACCTCGAGTCAAGTGGAATGCACGTCGAGCGAGGGTGATACTCCGCCTGCGCACCCCCACCGTTTGGGGTGCGCGTGAGCGGGTAGATGACGACATCATGGCCGCCACGACCGACTCCGCTGACCTCGTGGTCGTCGCCAATCGGCTTCCGGTCGAGCGTCTCGATGACGGGTCGTGGCGGCGATCACCGGGCGGACTGGTGAGTGCCATGGAGCCGGCCCTGGCCGGTCGACGGTCGATCTGGATGGGGACATCCGGGTCAACCTCCGTCACGCCACCGTCGACTCTGGGGACCTGCCAGCTGATCGATGTCCGCATCGACCCGCAGGATGTCCCCGACTACTACGAGGGCTTCTGCAACGCGGCCATCTGGCCGCTCTATCACGATGCGGTTGCCACTCCGTCCTACCACCGCCATCACATGGACGCCTACGAACGAGTGAATGCCCAGTTCGCGGATGCGGTGACGCGAGTCGCCGCGCGTGGCGCCACGGTGTGGGTGCAGGACTACCACCTGCAACTGGTGCCGCTCATGCTGCGTCGGCGTCGACCTGACCTGCGCATCGGATTCTTCCTGCACATCCCCTTCCCCCCTCCCGAGCTGTTCGCGCAGATCCCATGGCGCCGCCGGATCCTCGAGGGGCTGCTGGGGGCGGATCTCCTCGGCTTCCAGACCCCGGATGGGGCGCGCAATCTGCTCGAGTCCGCTGACCGACTCCTCGGCCTGCGCGTCGGGGCTGACGGGTGTCTCGGCGACGGTCCTCGGCGAACGGCCGTCGGCTCCTTCCCGGTGGGCATCGACGCGGTGGCCTTCTCACGCCTTGCCGCTGATGCCGCCGTGCGCAGACGCGCCTCCGAGATCCGGGTCGAACTCGGCAATCCGCGATCAGTGCTGCTCGGCATCGATCGACTCGACTACACCAAGGGGATTGACATTCGCATCCGCGCCTGCGCTGAGGTCATGGCCGCCACTGATGAGCAGAGTCCATCGGATGGGGGAGTGGCCCTGGTCCAGGTTGCCGTGCCCAGCCGGGAGAACGTGCACGGCTATCAGCGCATCCGAGATGAGATCGAGATGCTCGTCGGCCGAGCCAACGGTGATCTGTCACGGCTGGGGTATCCCGCCATTCACTACCTGCACCAGCATCTCGATCGCGCTGAACTCGTGGCGCTGTATCTCGCGGCTGATGTCATGCTCGTGACTCCGCTGCGCGATGGCATGAACCTCGTCGCCAAGGAGTATGTCGCCTGCCGCAATGACGGCAGCGGGATGCTCGTGCTGAGTGA
>CAZLHZ010000214.1:0-4385 GCA_964559285.1 uncultured Actinomycetes bacterium
CAGCGCGTGCACCGACTGCGGAGTGAGGCCCACGTGCCCCATCACGGGGACGCCTGCGGACACCAAGGCCTCCACCTGCGGCACGACGCGGTCTCCTCCCTCGAGCTTGACCGCGGGAGCGCCACCCTCCTTCATGAAGCGCGCAGCCGTCTCGAGCGCCTGCTGGGGTGAGGCCTGATAGGAGCCGAACGGCAGGTCTGCCACCACCATGGCGCGCGAGGAGCCGCGGACGACGGCTCGGACCAGGGGGAGCATCTCGTCGACAGTGATGGGCACGGTGGAGTCGTAGCCGTAGACGACGTTGGCCGCCGAATCTCCGACGAGCAGGACGGGGATCCCGGCTGCGTCGAAGATGCCTGCGGTGAGGGCGTCATAGGCGGTGATCATGGGCCAACGCTCCCCGCGGGAGGTGGCATCGGCCAGGTCCACGACGGTGACCCGGCCACGGGATGCATGAACGCTCACGATGTTCTCCTATCTCGAGGCTCCACATGGAGTCCCCGGACACCTCTAGTGTGACACAGGCAGGGCTAGGGTGGCGCTCACCACCCCCTCAGTCGAGATGTGTGGCCCCGCGACAGCAGGAGAGACGTGACGGAGAACCAGTCCGCAGGCGCCGCACCGACATGGATGACGTCCGGGGAGGGGGACCCGCGGCGGTGGGCCATCCTCGGGGTCCTCGTGACCAGCCTGCTCGTGGTCGTGCTGGACAACTCGATCCTCAACATCGCCCTGCCGACGATTCAGGAGGAGCTTGCCGCCAGCCCGAATGAGCTGTTGTGGGCGGTCGACTCCTACATCCTCGCCTTCGCCTCCCTCCTCTTCACGTGGGGTGTCCTCGGCGATCGATACGGACGCAAGAAGGTGCTCGTCATCGGACTGGTGATCTTCGCGGCGGCATCCGCAGCCTGTGCTTTCTCGTCGTCGGCGTGGATGCTCATAGGCCTGCGCTCGATCATGGGGATCGGTGGAGCGGCGGTTCTGCCCACCACGCTTGCCATCATCACGGTTGTCTTCCCCCCGCGTGAGCGTGGCAAGGCGATCGGAGCATGGGCCGGATCCGTGGGGGCAGCCATCGCTCTCGGCTCCAGAACCCCCAGTGGTCGTTGTGGCTGACCGGCAACTCCTGGGGTGCGGTCTTCCTCATCAACGTGCCCATCGTGATCGTGGGGCTCGTCGGAATCCTTCGGGTCGTCCCCGAGACACGGAATCCGAACCCGGCCCGGCTCGATCTCGTGGGTCTGGTGATGTCGGCGGTTGGGTTGATCCTCGTGGTCTACGGGATCATCGACGCATCCGTGACGAAGAACTGGCTGGCCATCAGCGTCATGGTGCCGATCGTCGTGGGCCTGGCGATTCTTGCCGTCTTCATCCGCATGGAGGCACGCCGGTCCCATCGCAGCTTCGATGTGGAACTCTTTCGCACCCGGGGTTACAGCGTCAGTATCACCGCGGTGAGCCTGTCCTTCTTCGCCCTCTCCGGAATCACGTTCACCCTGCCGTTCTACCTGCAGATCATCCGCGGGTACGACACCCTCAGTGCGGGGTTGTGCTTCCTTCCGTTTGCTGTTGGTCAGTTGCTCGCCGCCCCGCGTAGCGCGCGCATGGTCGAGCGGTTCGGTGACCGCAGGGTGATCTCCGCTGGCCTCATTCTGGTCTGCCTGTCGCTCATCGGACTGGCCATCATCACGACCACCACCCCGCTGTGGTTGCTGCTCGTTCTCTTCTTCGCCTTCGGATTCGGGATGGGCAACGTCATCGCGCCGGCGTCGACCGTGATGCAGAACGTGCTCCCACTGGCCCGAGCCGGAGCCGGATCGGCCGTGCAGAACACGGTGCGCCAGGTGTTCGGCGCCCTCGGTGTGGCGATCATCGGGACGACTCTGACGACGCAGTACTCCGCCCGCGTCGCCGCCTCGCTTGATCTGCTGCCGACTCAGGTACCCGAGGCGGCGAAAGCGGCGGCCTCGCAGTCGCTGGTGGCCACCGACGCCCTGATCACCAGGGCCGTGGAGATGGGGCTACCTCCATCGATCGCCGACACGGTGCGCACCGGAGCCGACGACGCCTTCCTCCAGGCGAGTCACATCACCACTCTCATAGCGGCCGGCATCGTCGCGGTCGCCGCCGTCGTCGTCATCACCCTGCTGAAGGCTCCACGGGCTCACGCCACTGGCTCGTGATCGGCTGCCGCCGGTCGCGGCCGAAGGCGCGTCCGGTGATCTTGGGTCCCGGGGGATACTGACGCCGTTTGTACTCCGCCGCGTCGGTCATCCGCAGGATCCTCTCGACGAGGTCAGGATCGAGGTCGCCGGCGATCTCGACTCCTGCGCGATCATGCTCGACGTAGGCGTCGAGAATCCGGTCGAGGACCCCGTAGTCCGGAAGCGAATCCGTGTCCAGTTGCCCTGGCCGAAGTTCGGCACTCGGCGGCTTCTCGATGCTGTTCACGGGAATGGGCTCTGCAATGGCGTACGCCGATCCCACACCGTTGCGCCATCGAGCCAGCTCCCAGACGAGCGACTTCGGGACATCCTTGATCGGGGCGAATCCACCCACGGCATCTCCGTAGATGGTCGAGTAGCCCACGGCCAGTTCGCTCTTGTTCCCGGTCGCGAGCACCAGGTGGCCTTCGGCGTTGGACAGCGCCATGAGCGTCGTACCCCGCACTCTCGCCTGCAGGTTCTCCTCTGCCAGGCCGGTGAGGGGCATGGCCGCGAGATACGCATCGACCATGGGCGCGATGGGCACTGTGCGAAGGTGCAGGCCGGTGCGCCGGGCAAGATCTGCTGCATCATCCCGTGAGTGCTGCGAGGAGTAGGCACTCGGCAGGGACACCCCGTGCACGCGCTCCGGGCCCAGTGCATCGCAGGCGATAGCGGCCACCAGCGCGGAGTCGATTCCGCCGGACAAGCCCAGAATGACGGAGCGGAAGCGGTTCTTGTCGACGTAGTCACGTACGGCAAGCACGAGGGCGGCGTACACCTCGGCCGCATCCTCACGTTGCGGTGCGACCGTGACGGTGGCGGGCTCGTTGAGGTCGACGAGCAGGAGGTGCTCATCGAACTGCGGGGCGCGCGCGAGGACTCGGCCGGCAGCGTCGACGACGAGCGAGTCGCCGTCGAAGACGAGCTCGTCCTGACCGCCAACGAGATTGACGTAGGCGAGGGTGGTGCCGGATTCAGATGCGCGTCGTCGACACAGCGCAAGGCGGACGTCATCCTTGTTGCGTTCGTAGGGTGCCCAGTTGACCGGCCCCCCGTCCTGCCACAGGTCCTCGCAGATGGCCAGACACAGGCGAGTGCCGTGAACATCGAGGATGACCGGTTCAGAGCCGGGAACGAAGTAGCGGAACTCGTCGAAGACCCCGTAGTTGGGCAGATGGTGCTTGGCGTAGCGATGGTGGATCCGGCCACCGTGGATCACGCCGGCGGCATTGATCGGACCCCCGCGCGGACGACCGACATCGGCGGAGGGGCCGAGGCTGTCCAGATAACCGACGATGACGTGGAGATGTCCGAGGCCGTCCGCAGCGAGGTGCGTGGCGAGCTCGTCCATGGTCTGGCGACTGGCCGCCTGAAACGAGGGCCGCTGCGCCAGATCCTCGACCGGGTATCCCGTCAGGGACATCTCCGGGAACACGACGATGTCGGCCCCCGCTGCACCGGCTCGGGCGCACCAGGACTGGATCAGGCTCGAGTTCGCCGTAAGCGCACCGACCGTTGGATTGAACTGGACGAGGGCAAGGCGGGCCACAGGAGGACCCTAGTCGCACGACGCGCCCTTGGGTCATGCCTGCCCATTGGCGTGCGGCTGAGGCCCGAACGGGCAGGATGGCCCCATGGATAAGCAGACGGAGTTCGTCCTGCGCACCCTCGAGGAGCGGGACATCCGCTTCGTGCGGCTGTGGTTCACGGACGTACTCGGCACCCTGAAGTCCGTGTCCGTGGCACCGGCGGAGATCGAGGGCGCCTTCATCGAGGGCCTCGGATTTGATGGGTCCGCGATCGAAGGGTTCGCCCGCGTGTATGAGTCCGACATGCTGGCGCGCCCTGATCCGTCCACCTTCGCGGTGCTGCCCTGGCGCTCGGAGTCCACCGGTGTCGCCCGCATGTTCTGCGACATCCTCATGCCCGATGGCTCGCCGTCCTACGCAGATCCGCGCTGGGTCCTCAAGCGGGCACTGAGCCGGGCCGCTGATCTTGGCTTCACGTTCTACACGCACCCGGAGGTCGAGTTCTTCCTGCTCAAGGCCGGATCTGTGGAGTCGGGAGTCCCGGAGCCGGTGGACCGCTACGGCTACTTCGACCACTCTCCCCACGGCGTCGGCTACGACTTCCGGCGTCAGGCGATCACCCATCTGGAGTCGATGGGGATTTCTGTCG
>CAZLHZ010000215.1:0-3989 GCA_964559285.1 uncultured Actinomycetes bacterium
GAGGCGGCCCACGGCACGGTCACCCGCCACTACCGGATGCACCAGCAGGGCAAGCCCACGTCGACGAACCCGATCGCGTCGATCTTCGCCTGGACGCGCGGGCTCATTCACCGCGGCAATGTGGATGGCACGCCGGCGGTGACGGGCTTCGCCGAGGCGCTTGAGTCCGTCTGCATCGAGACCGTCGAGTCGGGCAAGATGACGAAGGATCTGGCCCTGCTCATCGGTCCGGATGAGCCGTGGCTCACCACCCAGGACTTCCTGGCTGCCATCGACGACAACCTCAGGGCGAAGCTGGCCTGACCCGATCTGCTCAGGTGCGGCCGATCTCAGATCGCGCCGGCAGTCGACTCGCGACGCAGGTCGGCCGCACCGAAGCAGGTCTTGGCATCGAAATCGAAACCCGCCGACACCACGGATCCGAACGCCCGATCACCCGGCTCGGTCACGATGACATGGTGGCCAAGTCCTGTGAGCAGATCCCGCTGGGCGACCGGCATGGAACCCTCGACCACGAGGTCCTGATCCTGCAGCCGCCAGCGCGGCCGATCGAGAACGTCCGTGAGTGTCAGCTCCTCGGCCAGAATCCCGTCAACGCACTGGGCGATGACCTGCACCTGAGCGTCGGCACCCGGGGTTGCGAGCGCTGTCATCGAGCCCCGGTGCTGGAGAATGACCGGGGACAGCGTGTGCAGGGGGCGGTCATGGTGAGCCGGTGCCGCCTCGAGCCCGCGCATCCGGTCGTTGAGGACGAACCCGAGCTCGGGGATGTAGGCCGCTGAGCCGAAGTCATGGAAGACGCTGAGCAGCATCGACACGATGGTCCCGTCGCCGTCAGCAACGGCGACCGCGGTCGTGTGACTCGTGCCCCGTGCGCCGCCAAGGCGCTTGGCCGGGCCACCGGTCACCGTCAGGGGCTCCGACAGGACGCTCTGCCAGGGTTCGGTGCTGAGGCGGGCGCGCTGCTGGAAGGCTGCCTCGAGCGCCTCGGCGAGCAGATGCGGTCGCGGCCGCTCGGCCGTTGCCCCGGGTGCTCCCGTCATGGCCCGCAGGGCCATCCCGGAGAGCACGGCCTGCGAGGCGGGCGGCGCGACGGTCAATGTCGAGGAGCCCAGGATCACCATGGCCGGGACCGGGCGTGCGGTCTCGTGCTCAGCAAGGTCGTCCAGGTCCATGGCCGACCCGCCGGCCTGCGCCGCCGCGACGAGGGCCTCGGCCGCTGACCCGCGGTAGAAGACGTCGGCCCCCTCCTCCGCGATGCGGGTGAGGGTCGCCGCGAGGGAGAGCTGACGGAGCACGCGGCCGGATCGCACGCGATCGGCGGTGTACGGCGCGGCCTCGGCGAACTCCTCGAGCCGGCTGCGGTTGCGGGCGACGGCGGCGACGAGATCGTCGGTCACCGCGAATCCGCGGTCGGCGGCGGCGATGGCCGCGGCCATGACGTCCGAGCGGGGGAGTACGCCGTACTCACGATGAGCCTCGTCCAGAGCAGCGACCGCGCCTGGCACCGTGGCTGTCGGGGCGCCGTCCTTGGCGAGGACACCGTCCCAGCCACGCGGGATCCGACCACTGCCGTTGAACGCGGCCGAGTGCCGATCACGGCTGACGAGGAAGAGTGCGTCCCCGCCGAGACCGCAGGCGTGGGGCAGCACCACCATGAGGACATAGGCCGCGGCGACGGCTGCGTCCACGGCATTTCCGCCTCTGGCCAAGGCGGTGAGTCCGGCCGTGGTGGCCAGCGGGTGGCCGGTGCTGACGACTCCCCGGGTGGACCGCAGCAGCGGTCGGGAGAGCGTGGTGCGGGTCATGGGCACTCCATCAGGCCATTCGCAACGTCATCGACGATCAAGGCGGTCCTCAGATCCAGCAGGTCATCAGAGCGATCAAGGTCGATAGAGAGCAGGGTCTCGATCTTCCGCAGGCGCATCTTGACCGTATTCGGGTGCACGAAGAGTGCCTGTCCCGCGGCCGAGACGCTGCACTGGTGCGCCAGATACACCCTGAGGGTATCAATGAGTGCGGATGACTTGGCATGGTCATGGGCGCGCAGGGGGCCGAGGGTCCGCTCGACGTACGAGACGAGTTCGTCGGGGCGATCAAGTTGCAGCAGCAGGCCGAGGATTCCGAGGTTGCCCAGGGTCAGCGACCGAGGCTCGCCGCCGCGAGCGAGGTGAATCCGCACGGCACCTCGTGTGATGCGGATAGCGCGCGCGAATTCCCGAAGGTCTGCGCACGACTGACCCACGACAATCGTTGGTCTGGCGGTCGTGCTCGCCTTCGCGGCGGCCGAACGAATTCGCTCCGCCATCGCGACCACGTCGACGTCTGTTGTCGTGGGAACCAGAATGACGATCTCCCCGCCCATCTGGGCGACGAGTGGTCGCGGTTCGATGATCCGCAGGGCCGCATGGACGGCTTCCTTGACGCGCCGGATTCTCAGACCGGAGGCGGGATCCGTCGATTCGACACCGAGCGTCAGAACCATCGTGGTGTGAGGTTTCGTCAGGTCGTGTCCAAGTTGAGCAGCACGGGCGTGCAGGCTGTTGAATTCGCTGGGGTGCCCGGTGAGAAGGACGTCGAGGATGTCCCCCTGGACCCGCCACTCGATGTCCCTCGCGGTCCGCAGGCGTAGGAACTCAAGCGCGGCAACGACGGCGGCGTTCTCGATGGCGCGGCGGTCCAGAGGCGTGATCTCATCGAGTCCGACGGGGACCCAGATGCGAGCGACTGTCTCGCCCGAGATGCGAATCGGGGTGACCGTCCACGGTTGAGCCTCAGGTGACGTGCCGCTCACCGGTGCCAGGGTCATCAGGTCCTGTGGTGCCGCGAGCCCCATGGGATTGGGCTGGATGAGCGACCAGGCTCCAGCTGGCGACGCGTGGGCTCCGTGGGCATCCTCGATGAACACGGAGCGCCCGAGGAGCGCCTCCAGGGCGTGGGCCACTCCATCGATGCCTCCGCCATTGAGGGCGACCTCGTTCAGTCGCTTATGGATCTCCTCCGACTGCTCGAGAATCTCGCTCTGCTCTCGGAGCGAGTGATTGGCCTGGGCGAGGTTCTCAATGAACCCGCGCTGCTGGTCACGCAGGTGGATCGCCTCGATCGCACCGGCCGCCTGGTTGGCAAGGATGCACAGCAGTTCGACGGCCGAGTCGGTGAAGGCATTGACGTCAGCGGCGTAGCAGTTGATGACCCCGAATGGCTTGTCCTTGACCAGCAGCGGCACCGACATGAGGGCTCGGTAGCCCTGCTGCTCCGCCAGTTGATACCACGGCTCCATGAGCGGGTCGCTGCCGACGTCGTTGATGACAACGGGCTTGCCGCTGAGGAATGCGCGTGTGGAGGGGCTCTCACTGTTGGTGTCAAGAGTCAGGTTGACAGACATGTAATCGTTGAGCCCCATGACGTAGTCGGATGAGAGCCCGTGTGACCCCTCCAAGATGAGGCGCCGCTGCTCGGGTCGAAGCAGAAGGACACCGCAGAAGTCATAGCCGAGGAGATCGCATGCCGTCGCCGTCACGAGGTCAAGGAGTTCCCGAAGACTCGCCGGCCGGTTGACGGCCGTGATGAACGCGTGGACACCGCTGAGCCATCTCGCGAGTTCCGCTCGACTGACGACGGATTCCGGAACCATGCGGACTGCTTGAACCATGAACTACCTCCAGTGCTGCCGAAGCCGAGTTGCACCGTGGGGCAGCATCTTGGCCCATGACCAGTGTTCATGTCGACACCCTGATGGGCGAATGCTGTCGCCGCGGACAGCGAATGACCTCCGTCGGGATTGCTACGTTCCGACATCACGAGCGATCCCAGAGGGGAGGTGAAGCGTCATGAACGATCCCTCAGTCGGCGTTACGGCGGTTCTGCAAGCCCGTGACGTGACCAAGACCTTTGGCGCGCTGGTGGCCAACGATGTCGTGAACCTCGAGGTCTATCCGGGTGAGATCCACGCCGTGGTCGGCGAGAACGGCGCCGGCAAGAGCACGCTG
>CAZLHZ010000215.1:3999-4371 GCA_964559285.1 uncultured Actinomycetes bacterium
ACCACCCTCATGCGCATCCTGAGCGGTGAGCTCCTCGCTGATTCCGGAACCGTCGCTGTGGACGGCCGGGACGTTCGGTTCCGAGGTCCCCAGGAGGCCGTCACCGCGGGAATCGGCATGGTGCACCAGCACTACAGCGTGATTCCGGACTTCACCCTGCTTGACAATCTCCTGTTCGGCGTGCCCGGTGGAAGCGCGAAGCTCCTCACCCGAGTTGAGCGGACTCGGGCCGCCGACTTCCTCAAGCAGGAGGGTTTCGCCACGCCCGATCGCACAACCATCCGTGAGCTCGCCGTTGATGAGGTGCAGCGATTCGAGATTGCCAAGCTTCTCTACGTCGGCGCCAAGATCCTCATCCTTGACGAGCCCACG
>CAZLHZ010000216.1:0-4351 GCA_964559285.1 uncultured Actinomycetes bacterium
CTACGAACGGCCGTTCCGGTCGGCGGGCCCTCGGCCTCGCCGCCGTGGTCGCCTCCGTCGCTCTGGTTCTCGCCGCGTGCGGCGGATCAGGCGGTGGCGGCTCCAGCAGCAGCGCGGCTCCGACGTCCTCGGCGGCCCCGACCTCGTCAGCGGCTCCGTCGCCCCTCGGCGAACCGATCAAGGTCATGACGGTCACCGACCTGGTGTCGGCCGGCCCGATCTACCCGAACATCAAGTACACCGCCGAGGCCTACGGCCAGTGGATCAACTCCAATGGCGGCATCAACGGGCGTCCGCTCGAGGTCACCGTGTGTGACAGCCAGGGCACCGCTGACGGCTCAACCGCCTGTGCGCGCAAGGCCGTTGACGAGAAGATGGTGGCCATCATCGGCTCCTTCAACTTCGCCCCCGATGCCATCATCGACGTGCGCGAGCCGGCCGGGATCGCCTACTTCGGCGCCTGCTGCATGCTCGGGGCCAAGGAGTTCCAGAGCAAGATCGCTCTGCCTCTCGGCTCACACCAGATGTACGGTGTCGGCTTCGTGAAGAAGGCTCAGGAGCAGGGCTGCAAGAAGTCCCATGCGGTCATCATCCAGGGTGCCGAGGGCTTCTTCGGCGTTCTCCAGGCCGCTGCAGCCAACCTGAAGTACGACGGTCTCGACGGTGAGTTCACCGTCCTGCCCGCGACGGCTCAGGACTACTCCCCGCAGGTCGCTGAGGCTCTCGCCGGCGGAACCGACTGCGTCCTCATGGTCGTTTCCGAGACGCCGTTCGTCTCCTGGATGACCCCGTGGGCAGCCGCCGCCAGCACCGCGACCCTCTTTGGCCCCCAGGGCAACCTGGATGCCGTGAGCATCGCTGGCCACCCGGACCCGACCCAGCTGGACGGCTCAATCGTCGTGGGTGCGTACCCCGACCTCAGCTGCCCGGTGTGGGACAACTTCCGCGCTGCGCTGAACGCGTCCGGGGCTGACATGGCCCAGGACTACAACAGCCTGGGTGGCCTCGGCACCTGGACCGCCTACAGCGGATTCACCCAGATCGCCAGCAACATGTCGGAGGATGTCACGGCGGCTTCGTTCCTGAAGACCGCCGGCGGCGCGCTCGTCAACCTCCCCGGCATGATCCCCGATGTGAACTTCACCGATGACTTCTCCGAAGCCCTCGGTGGCGCGTTCACCCGGATGTTCAACACGTCGGTCGTCTACTCCACCATCAAGGACGGCAAGATCACGCCGCTCGGTGGCTGCGAGGACTTCGACAATGTGGGTCCGATCCTGCTCTCGGCTGAGTAGTTTCTGCCGGAAGCACCTGCTTCACCAGTAGTGCCCGCCGGGGTTGCCGGGACCATCGAGTCCCGGCAACCCCGGCGGTACCCCGTCAGAAGTCCGCAGTGCCCGTGTCCTGAGTGACACACCCGTTCCTCCCCAGACACCCGGAATCCCGAGCCTGCAGGAGTCGACCCGTGGAAGAGATCATCAAGTTCGCCCTGCTCGGTCTGGGCATCGGCTCGATGTATGTCCTCGCTGCCCAAGGACTCATCGTCATCTTCCGCGGCTCGGGCGTCCTCAACCTCGCCCTCGGCGCCATCGGAATGGTCGGCGCCTACACGACGTGGCTGCTCCAGACCAACCTCGGCTGGCCGGCCTACCTCAACATTCCCGCAGGCGCTGCCGCCTCCGCCCTCATCGGCGTGCTCGTCCAGTTGCTCATCATGCGTCCTCTACGCAAGAGAGCCCCGCTCGTCCGCGTCATCGCCACCCTCGGAGTGCTGCTCACTCTGCAGGCGCTCGCGATCCTCATCTTCGGCCCGAGCCCGAAGAATCCGAAGAGCCAGCTGCCGCTGACCCAGTTCACCCTCTTCGGTGAGGTCAAGATCAGCGCTGACCGTCTCTTCCTGCTCGGGATCGCGATCCTCGTGACCATCGCGCTCTACCTCTACTACCGATTCACCAAGTTTGGGCTGGGCACATCGGCGGTGGCCGAGAACGAGACCACGGCCGCGACACTGGGCTGGTCACCGAACCGGGTGGCACTCATCAACTGGATCATCGGCAGTGCCCTCGCCGGCATCGCCGCCATCCTCATCATGCCGATCTCGACCCTCCAACCCGGTGTCATGACCTCACTGGTCCTCGCCGCCACCTCCACGGCTCTCGTCGCCTCGTTCCGCTCCTTCCCGATCGCCCTCGGCACAGGCTTGGCAGTCGGCGTCGTCGAGACCGTCGTGCGCTCGCGCTTCCCCAGCTTCACGGGGATCGGCGAGGCGGTGCCGTTTGCCTTCATCGTCATCTGGATGATTGCGCGGGGGCGCGGCATCCCGCAGCGCGATTACATCCTGCAGCGGCTGCCATCGGTCGGGGCGGGCAAGATCCGCTGGACCCTCGTCGGTGCTGCGGTGGCCATCGTGTTCGCCATGACCTTCTCGGTCTCGAACATGTGGTTCGACGCCTTCATCATCACGATGACCGTCGGCATCATGCTGCTGTCGGTGGTCGTCCTCACCGGATACGCCGGCCAGTTGTCACTTGCGCAGTTTGCCATCGCCATCTTCGGTGCCTATGTCGCTGGTCGGCTGTCCGCGACGATGGACGTCCCCTATGCCCTTGCCATCCTCATCGGTGTCGCGGCCACTATCCCGCTGGGTCTCCTGTTCGCCCTGCCGGCTGTCCGCACACGCGGCATCAACCTTGCCATCCTCACGCTTGGACTGGGCACCGTGATGGAACTGGTGCTCTTCAAGAACCAGAACTTCACGGGAGGCATTCAGGGCACCCTGCTGCCCGATCCCTACATCTTCGGGATCAACCTCGAGGCCAGCGAATATCCCGCTCGCTACACCTGGTGGGTGCTCATTGTGCTGCTGCTCTGCGTCCTCGTCGTGGCGAATGTCCGACGCGGTCGCTCTGGTCGGCGACTGCTCGCGGTGCGGGCCAACGAGCGGGCCGCGGCAGCACTTGGCATCAGCGTCTTCGGCGCCAAGCTCTTCGCGTTCGGACTCGGTGCCGGACTCGCAGCTCTCGGCGGCATCCTCTACGTCTTCCGGAATGGGTCGGTCTCCTACGCGAAGTACACCAACTTCGACTCCATCGTCCTCGTGGGCAACGCCATGATCGGCGGCATCGGCTACCTGGCTGGCGCACCCTTGGGTGGCACGCTCTTCGGCGGCGGCCTCAACTCGCGCATCCTCGACTCCCTCGGGGACGGCATGTCTCGGTGGATCCCGCTCATCGGCGGTGTCGCACTCGTCCTCATGGTGCTGCTCAATCAGGACGGCATTGTGAAGGAGACCGTCGGGCAGGCCAAGCTGGTGACGTCGTACCTGCGCAACGGCACCAAGGTTTCCCGCTTTGTGCTCATCCCGATCATCGGACTTGCTCTCGGGACGGCGGCGATTGCCTTCGTTCCTGGACTGCCCTGGTGGAATTGGTTCCGGATCGAGGTCGCGATCTTTGCGGCCGCCTATGCCGTGGGTCTGCGCGGCTGGCGGGGTCGACGACTGGTCAGCCACATCATCGCCGCCGTGATCGCCTTGGCGATGCTGTTCCTCGAGAACTTCTCGACCACGGTCATCTGCTTCGTGCTCACGATGATCGCGGCGACCCTCGTCCTGCAGCGCCGCGCCTGGTTCGGTGCCGCGTGGGCGCGATGGGTCATCGGGCTGGGCGTGCCGGTGCTCGCGGGTGGTGCGGCATATGCCGCGCAGGTCAATCTCGGCGGCGGCGTCGAGCTGCTCGTCACGATGCTCGCTGTCGGTGGGGCCACACTGGCGGCGTCATCGCCTGCGGCGAAGCCGGGTCTGTCGGCGCTGGCCCTCGGTATCCCGGCCCTGGTCGCGGTGGGGGCTGCAGCAGCAGGACTTGCTTCAAGCGGGCTGCCGCTGCTCGTGACCACGGTTGTCCTCCTGGCGATCGTGCCGCTCTTCGCCGACCGACCGCTTGGCATCGGAGTCGCGCTCATCGTCGTCCTCGGCGCACTGCTCATGCCGATCGCGGCCTACCTGCGCGAGCAGGGCAGCCTCGCCGTCTTCACGATGCTCATGGGCCAGGCCACCGTGATGTGCGCCATCGTCGCCTGTGCCGGCTCGGCTCGACTGCGGACGTCCCTGTTCGTCATCGCTGAGGCGATCCTCGGAGCGCTCTTCTTCTACATGCTCACGATGTGGCCGGTGTCAGTGACCCTCCTGGGCCTCGCGGTCATCAAGCTCATCATGGGTGTGCGCGATCTCAAGCCGGCCGCGATCAACCTGCCGGAGAGCACCGAGCTCACCCCGGTGTCGCCGAAGACTCTCGAGGCGCATGGGATCACGGTGCGCTACGGCGGAACGACGGCGGTCGACTCCGTGGACCTA
>CAZLHZ010000217.1:0-4341 GCA_964559285.1 uncultured Actinomycetes bacterium
CGCCGTGAAACTGAACCGACGACCGCCCTTGACGACCTTGGCCACGCGATTGATGGTCACCACCCGCTCGATGAACGCAGACTTCTCCTCGCGGGGGCCCTTGTCGCGGCGGTCGCGGCGCTCGCCGCCCGCGCCGCCTCCGCGGCGCTGGCCTCCAGCAGCTGCAGTTGCCATTTCTCTCTCCTGTCCTAGAAGCTCGTCAGAAGGCGAGGCCGCCCTCGCGGGCGCCCTCCGCCAGTGCCGCGATGCGACCGTGATACTTGTTGCCGCCGCGGTCGAAGACGACCGTCTCGACGCCGGCCGCCTTCGCCCGATCGGCCAGAACCGATCCGACGCGACGCGCCCTCGCTGTCTTGTCTCCGCTCAGGCCACGGATGTCGCCCTCCATCGTCGAGGCCGACGCGAGCGTGCGGCCCACGGTGTCGTCCACGATCTGCGCGACAAGGTGACGGCTCGACCGCGTGACGACAAGACGGGGTCGGCTCGTGGTGCCCGACACCTTCTTGCGGACACGGAGGTGACGCCGCCGCCGAGCGGTGGTCGTCTTGCTGCCCGTTCCGAGCTTGGTACCGAAGCTGCTCACTTCTTGCCTGCCTTTCCGGCCTTGCGGCGGATGACCTCGCCCTCGTAGCGCACACCCTTGCCCTTGTAGGGGTCGGGCTTGCGGAGCTTGCGAATGTTCGCCGCGACCTCGCCCACCTTCTGCTTGTCGATGCCCGCCACCTTGAACTTCGTGGGCGTGTCGACCTGGAAGGTGATGCCGTCCGGCGCCTCAACGACAACCGGATGGCTGAAGCCGAGGGAGAATTCGAGGGAGGTGCCCTTTGCGGCCACGCGATAGCCCGTGCCCGAAATCTCCAGGCTCTTCTCATAACCCGCGGTCACACCGGTCACCATGTTGGAGACCAGAGTGCGGGTGAGCCCGTGCAGGGAACGTGAAGCTCTCTCATCATCTGGACGCACCACAGAGAGCGTCCCGTCCTCGTTGCGGAGCACCTGAATTGGGCTGACGACGGTGAGGCTCAGGGTGCCCTTCGGTCCCTTGACCACGACCTCGCTGCCATTGATGGCCACATCCACCCCGCTGGGCAGGGTGATGGGAAGCCGACCGATACGCGACATGGCTCCTCCTCCTACCAGACGTAGGCGAGGACTTCTCCGCCTACGCCCTTCTTTGCCGCCTGGCGGTCCGTGAGAAGACCGGAGGACGTGGACAGGATCGCGACGCCCAGGCCACCGAGAACCCGGGGCAGCGCCGTGCTGCGCGCGTAGACGCGCAACCCGGGCTTGGAGACACGACGAAGCCCCGCAATGGAACGCTCGCGATTGGGACCGTACTTGAGCGTCAAGGTGATCGTGCGTCCCACCTCGTCATCGCTCACGGTCCAGCCCGCGATGTACCCCTCACGCTGGAGGATCTCTGCGATCCCCTTCTTGATCTTCGAGTGCGGCATCGTCACGGTGTCGTGATACGCCGAATTCGCATTGCGGAGACGCGTCAGCATGTCCGCAATCGGGTCAGTCATTGTCATGGCCGTCAGGCCTTCCTCGCCGTGGTATCCCCGGATTGTCCTCCGAGGACCTGCGGCGTCGTGGGTTACCAGCTGCTCTTAGTCACGCCCGGCAGTTCGCCGGCGTGGGCCATCACGCGCAGACAGACTCGGCAGAGTCCGAACTTGCGATAGACGGAGTGGGGACGACCGCACTTCGTGCACCGGGTGTAACCCCGGACCTTGAACTTCGGAGTCCGCTGCTGCTTCTCGATCAGCGCCTTCTTTGCCACGTCAGGCCTCCTTGAAAGGGAAACCGAGGAGACGAAGCAGTGCGCGCCCCTCCGGGTCATTGGATGCGGTTGTCACGACCGTGATGTCCATCCCGCGAACTCGGTCGATCTTGTCCTGGTCGATCTCATGGAACATCGACTGCTCGTTGAGTCCGAAGGTGTAGTTGCCATGTCCGTCGAACTGTGTCCCAGACAGACCTCGGAAGTCACGGATTCGCGGCAACGCGATCGACAGGAGCCGATCAAGGAACTCCCACATGCGGTCGCCCCGCAGCGTCACGTGTGCGCCGATCGGCATGCCTTCGCGCAACTTGAACTGCGCAATCGACTTGCGGGCCTTGGTGACAGTTGGCTTCTGACCGGTGATCTGCGTCAGGTCTCGCACGGCACCCTCGATGAGCTTGGAGTCCCGCGCTGCCTCACCGACACCCATGTTGACGACAACCTTGGTCACCCGGGGCACCTGCATGACGTTCACGAACTCGAACTCCGAGAGAAGCGCCGGGACGATCTCTGCCCGGTAGCGGGCCTTCAGCCGCGGCATGTCGCTGGCGGTCGTCGTGGCCATCAGAGGTCCTTCCCTGTCCGTCGGGAAATGCGGACGCTGCGCTCCGCCTCGTAGGTTGTCCCGTCCGGCCGCCGCTTCTCGACCTTCTCCTTGCGGTAGCCAATCCGGGTCGGTCGCCCGTCCTCCGGATCAACAACCATCACATTGGAGACATGAATAGGAGCCTCGGTCGTCACGATGCCACCGGTCTTCGCGCCACGATTATTCTGGCCGACCTTGGTGTGCTTCTTGATTCGGTTGACACCCTCGACGATGATGCGATCGGCCTCGGGGATCACCTCGATGACCCGACCCTTCACGCCGCGGTCCTTGCCCGTGATGACCTGGACCATGTCACCCTTCTTCACGCCCATGCCCGCCATGTCAGATCACCTCCGGTGCCAGCGACACGATCTTCATGTAGCGCTTCTCGCGCAGCTCGCGACCCACCGGTCCGAAGATACGGGTGCCACGTGGCTCCCCGTCATTCTTCAGGATGACCGCAGCGTTGTCGTCGAAGCGGATGTAGGAACCGTCCGGACGACGGCGCTCCTTGTGCGTCCGGACGACGACGGCCTTGACCACGTCCCCCTTCTTCACAGCGCCGCCAGGGATGGCGTCCTTCACGGTAGCGACGATCACGTCGCCGATTCCGGCATAGCGCCTGCCTGAGCCGCCGAGAACCCGGATGCACAGAAGTTCCTTGGCACCCGTGTTGTCTGCGACGCGAAGGCGCGTCTCTTGCTGAATCACGTCAGTCTCCCGGCCCTATCCGCTACTTGGCCTTCTCGAGGATCTCGACCACTCGCCAGCGCTTGGTGGCTGACAACGGTCGAGTCTCCATGATGAGCACACGGTCACCCACGCCACAGGCGTTGGGCTCATCGTGCGCCTTCAACTTGCTGGTACGACGGACGACCTTCCCGTAGAGCGGATGCTTGAAGCGATCCTCCACGGCAACAACCACCGTCTTGTCCATCTTGTCGCTCACAACCACACCCTCGCGGACCTTGCGATAGCCCCGGTGTGTCACGGTCTGCTCACTCATGCGGCACCCTCCGAATCGACGGGCGTGATGCCCAACTCACGCTCGCGCATGATCGTGTAGATGCGGGCAATGTCCTTGCGGACCGCCCGCAGGCGCCCGTGGTTCTCCAGCTGGCCGGTGGCCCCCTGGAAGCGGAGGTTGAACAGCTCCTCCTTGCACTCCTTGAGCTTTGTCACCAGCTCCTCGTCCTCGAGGTTCCGGAACTCGTTGGCCTTGGTTCCAGCCGACATCACTCAACACCTGCCTCGTCGCGCCGGACGATGCGGCACTTCATCGGGAGCTTGTGCATGGCACGGGTCAGCGCCTCGAGCGCGACCTTCTCGTTCGGGTAGCTCAACTCGAACATGACGCGACCCGGATGGACGTTCGCGATCCACCACTCCGGCGAGCCCTTGCCGGAACCCATGCGGGTTTCGGCAGGCGTCGTCGTCAGCGGCCGGTCCGGGTAGATGTTGATCCAGACCTTGCCCCCACGACGGATATGACGGGTGATGGCGATACGGGCCGACTCGATCTGCCGGTTCGTCACGTAGGCCGGCTCCAGGGCCTGCAGCCCGAACATCCCGAAGGTGACCTCGGTGCCACCCTTTGCAGCCCCACCCCGCTTCGGGTGATGCTGCTTGCGGTGCTTGACCTTGCGAGGGATCAGCATGCTCAGGCCTCCGTTCCTACTGGTGCCGACTCGACGGCGGCCTCGGGCGCACCGTCGTTCTCATCACGACGCCCGGCACGGCGCGGCCGCTCCGGGCGTGCTCGCTGGCCAAGCCGAGCGGCTGCCGCGGCTGCCTCACGCTCAGCGCGGGTCGCCAGGGCATCCCCCTTGTAGATCCACACCTTGACACCGATGCGGCCGAAGGTGGTCCGCGCCTCGTAGAAGCCGTAATCAATGTCGGCCCGCAGGGTATGCAGCGGCACGCGCCCTTCACGGTAGAACTCCGTGCGGCTCATCTCGGCTCCACCCAG
>CAZLHZ010000218.1:0-4333 GCA_964559285.1 uncultured Actinomycetes bacterium
CACGTGGGTGTGGCGCCCGGCCAGCACCGCACCAGAGGCGTTTGCTTATGCCTGGCCCGCAGCTGTACCACCCGCACCTCCACCCGGGCCCATTCGAGTCCGTCGAATCGCTGCACCACCACCCTTGAGACGTCGGCGTGATGACGCGCAAGGCATGCGGGATGAGTGAGAGTTGCTTGGCATACTCGGTGACGGCCGACTCGCCGTCGGGATTGATGAGGATGACCTCGTACGGCGATGACTCGGCCCCCGGGAACCGGTCGCGCAGCACCTGGCCGGCAATCGACGCCGCGTTGTCGCGCGGCAGTGCCCGGTCATCCACCTGGCCGTAGACCGCACCGAGGGCCGGGGCCGCGAGCACCAGAAGGATGCCGACGACCGCGAGCAGCACCGGCCACGGTCGCCTCATCACGGTGCGCGCGATCCGCGCCCAGGCACCGTCATCAGCCGGGGCGAGGTCTCCGCGACGCACCCGGAGCCGATTGACCCGCGGACCGAGGACTGCCAGAAGTGCCGGCAGGGCCGTGACCGTCCCGATCACGGCCAGCAGGCTCACCGAGATTCCGGCGTACGCAAAGGACTTGAGGAAGAACTGGGGGCAGAACAGCAGTGACGCAAGAGTCACCGCGACGGTGACACCGGAGACGACAACCGTCCGACCGGCGGTCGCCACCGTGATGACGACGGCGTCTTCGGTCGAGCGGCCGCGACGCAATTCCTCGCGAAACCTGTTGATGGCCAGCAGGGCATAGTCGATACCGAGGGCCAGTCCCATACCGGTGACGAGGTTGAGGGCAAAGACCGAGACTTCGGTCAGCTGCGAGATGACCCACATGACGAGCAGGCTTCCCGAGATCGAGCCGGCCGCGACGAGGAATGGCAGGCCGGCGGATACGACGGAGCCGAAGACGAAGATCAGCAGGAGGATCGTGATGGGAATGGCAACAGCCTCAGAACGGGCGAGGTCGGCCGTGATCGTCTCATTGAAGGCATTGCCCACGACGGCGTTGCCGAAGACGTAGACCCGCAGCGATCCCTGCTGGCCGTCGAAGTCGTCCACCAGTGTGCGGGCGAGCTCACGCTCGTCAGCGTCTGCCGTGGCGTAGACGACGATCTCACCGGTGCGTCCATCGTTCCCGCGCAGTTCATCGGGCTGCCCGGAGGTCCAGTAGGACGTGACAGAGGCGACACCCGGAGTTGCCGAGATGCGGGCCACTAGATCATCAGCGGCAGCCACGGTCTGCGGGTCATCGATCGGTGCGGCGGACTCGGCCGCCATGACCGCGACGGGCACCTTCGTGCCGAAGTCATCGGTGAGCATCTGCTCGACGCGGGCTGAGTCACTCGCCGGGTCGACGAAGCCACCGGTCTGGAGGGACCCGAAGACTGCTCGGCCGACGAGGGCGCAGGCGATGACCGCGAGGAGGTAGCCGGCGAGCACCGCCCACCGGTGACGCACAACGAAGCGGCCAAGTCGCGCAAACGCGGACGGTCGGGCCGGTGCCTCAGGCATGGCGGAAGCCTGCCAGATGCGCAGCGTCGCGCCGACGAGGCACGGGCGGGTCAGCCCAGGGAGGCCACTTGCCCCTCAATGAGTGCCCGGTCGTCAGGATCGGGAATGGCGGCGCACTCGGTCACTGCTCGGTCACGCCAGAGCGCCCCCTGGGTCGCATCCCCGGCAGCGCGGAAGGCCCGCGCCATGCCCTCCGACACCGAGGCCCGCAGCCAGTGGGGCAGATCCGGATGTGCGTCGACGATGGCATCGGCCCGTGACGCATGCCGCACCGCAGACTCGCCATGGCCGGTGACGGCGTACGCCCGACTGATCATCCACTCGCCGATGGCCGCCTGCTCCGGCCCGCCGACGGTGCGCCACAGGAACCGGCTGGCATGGGCGGCGTCAATGAGCTCATCGTCCTGTTCCGTGGATCGGGAGTCGCCAAGATCGAGGAGGTCCCATGCGCGGTTGTAGGCGTCGATCGCAGCGGTACGCCGGTCACTGTCGGTCAGGGGCATGGTTATGCCCCTATATCTGCTGGCGTACCGCCGGTGATGCGCACCAGCTCGTCGAACGTCGTCGGGAAGACGTAGTGCGGGTGGCCACCCGCCGCCCACACTTCATCGAACTGCGCTAGCGCGATGTCGACGATCGTCCGCAGCGGAGCGGGATGACCGACGGGGGACACGCCACCGATGGCGAATCCTGTTGCCGCACGCACGTCATCGGCTGTTGCCTTGTCCAGCGCAGCAACGTCCAGCAGTGCGGCGACCTTGGACGTGTCCACCCGATGCGCACCCGAGGCCACGACGAGCACGGGTTCTCCGGCGGCCATGAACACCAGCGACGACGCGATCTGACCGACCTCGATGCCCAGCGCCGATGCGGCCTCCTTGGCGGTGCGGGCACTGTCATCGAGGGCACGCACCTGTCCGCTGACTCCCGCTCGCACGAGGGCCTGAATGACGCGGTCGACGGAGGCAGGGGGTGCTGCGGCATCAGACATGACGAGGAGCGTAGTGATGCTCACCCCGATGCCGCTGACCTGAGTCAGCTCCGGCTCAGTTCCAGTGCCGCCACTCTGCTCGACGCGCTTCATCGGTGGAGAAGCACGCCGTCACGGGCTCCAGCGACAGGTTGGCCCAGTGCCGAACGTCCCGAGTGACCCAGCAGGCAAGCCCGAGTGTCGGGTACCACGCGCAGCGGGCTGCGACCTCTTCGATGAGCATCCAGATGGCCGCTTCGTTGTGCGTCCAGATGCGCATGACCGACTCGGAGGCTGTCAGGGTGATCCCCTCGTCGTGATGACCCAGCAGTGCCGAGAGCGGAGTGAGGCCCGGTGCGCGCTTGAGCGCGCTGGCGTAGTGGACGTTATGGCCCGGCTCATAGGACCCGCAGGTGAAACCGGCGCGGGGGACGTCCTTGGCGGAGGGCGCTGGGGGATTCGGGGCTGACTGGGTCACGGTGACTCCTCGCTGCATTCCGCAGGACCGTCCCGCGGCAGCTCTTCCTCCGGGGCCACCGCTGCAGGAGCGGTTGGCAGGCGGCCAGCCGGAGGGCTGTCAGCCGCGCTTCGTGAGCAGTTCAATCATGCACGGCAGGACTGCCATGCGGAACCGGGACGACGTGATCCCGGGCGGTCTCAGCCGCGGGTGACCTTGCCAGCCTTGATGCACGAGGTGCAGACGTTGACCCGCTTGGGGGTGCCGCCCACGACCGCGCGGATGCGCTGGATGTTCGGATTCCAGCGACGGTTGGTACGCCGATGCGAGTGGGAGATGCTGTGGCCGAAGCCCGGGCCCTTGCCGCAGACGTCGCAGTTGGCTGCCACAGTGTCAACTCCCTCGGTCGATCTCGTTGGTGGACGCGAAACGCCCTCGCGAATGGTACGGCGTGCCCCGGGCCGGGTCCAATCCGGGGCATGCCGCGGCGGACTACGGCGCATCCGGGGGACGACTCGGGTCCGGGGGACGACTACCGTGACGGCCATGCACGTGCTGGACGAGGCAGGCCTGCGCGCCTGGGCCGTCGCCGCCCACGAGGCCCTGCTCAGCCTGCGTGACCAGATCGACCGGCTCAACGTGTTCCCCGTGGCTGATGGGGACACCGGAACCAATCTCGTGGCCACGATGCGGGCGGCCGCCACCGAACTCGGACACCTCCCATCCGGATCCGGATGGCCGGCCGCAGCAGCCTCGCTCTGCCGGGGTGCCCTTGTCGGCGCGCGCGGGAACTCCGGCGTGATTCTGGCCCAGTTCCTCCAGGGCTTCGCTGATCCGACGGTCGCCCGGGGGCCAGGACTCAGTCCCGACCACCTGCGTGCGGCGCTCACCCGAGCCCAGGAACTGGCCTATCGCGCCGTCCTGCACCCGGTCGAGGGGACGATGCTCACCGTCGCCCGAGCGGCGGCCAGTGCTGCGTCATCCGCCACCGGCGGTGTGGCGGATGTCGCCGACTCGGCTGCCCAGGCAGCCCGTGACGCCCTCCGTCGCACGACCGGCCAGCTCGAGGAGCTCCGACGCGCCGGGGTCGTCGATGCCGGGGGCCTCGGCGTGCTCGTCCTCCTGCAGGCTCTCCGCGATGTCCTCCGCGGAGGCGTCGCCGACGAGGACGGCATGACGGAGTTCTACGCCCCGGTCTCCCACCACCTCGATGACCGTGGGACCACCTGTGCGCTGGGTGGGGCCGTGCCCGGTGACGTCACGGGACCGGCGTACGAGGTGATGTATGTCCTGCGCGCACCGCAGGGGGCTGTCGACGGGTTGCGCGAGCGACTGGCCGAGCTGGGGGACAGCGTCGCCGTCGTGGGACTGGAAGACCTGTGGAATGTTCACG
>CAZLHZ010000219.1:0-4309 GCA_964559285.1 uncultured Actinomycetes bacterium
TGTGCGCGCCGGTGACGCTGCCGGGTGCGGGGGGTGGCGGTCCGTTCGCGCCGGGCGGGGGGGTGCGCGCGAGCGGGGAGCTGGCGTGGGCGGCCGGCGCCGCCGGGATGCTCACGTCGCTGGTGCCCGCCCAGGTCGCGCGACTACTGGATGATCCGGCGGCGACGGCCGCCCTGGGGAGCTACCGGGCGATCCTCGTCGGCGGGTCACGGACCCCCGCCGCCCTCGTCGAGCGAGCGGCCGGGCTCGGGATCGCGCTGATACCGACGTACGGCATGACCGAGACGGCAGGCGGGTTCGCCTATGACGGGGTGGCCTTTCCGGGGGTCGAGGTCGCGGCGGATGAGCGCGGGCATCTCACTGTGAGCGGGCCGGTGGTGGCGCACGGCTATCGGCTGCGGCCGCAGGAGACGGCGGAGCGGTTCACGATCGACGGTGGGGTGCGATCGTTCCGGACCGGTGATGTCGGGTTCGTGCTCGACGGGCGCATCGTCGTCACAGGGCGCTCCGATGATGTCGTCGCCGTGCGCGGAACCAATGTCGCCATGGGGGCGGTCGAGGATGTCGTGCGCTCCGTGCCGGGGGTGCGTGATGTTGCGGTCGTCGCGGTGCCCGATGAGGTGGATGGTGCGCGGATCGTGGCGTGCGTGGTCGGTGGGGCCGGCGACCGCAGCGGTGACGGGCGCGGTGAGAAGGGGCTCATCGACGCGGTGCGTGCGGCGGTCCGCGAGCGACTCGGCGTGGCCGCGGTGCCGGCGGTCATTCGAGGGGTGGCGTCGCTGCCCCTGCTGCCGAACGGCAAGATCGACCGCCGTGCCATTGCCTCGGCCATCGCGGACGTCGGTGGCCATGGTGATGTCGGTGCCCGCGATGACGTCGGGCCCCCTGAACGAGAGTGAGCGGACGATGACGAGTCTGGGCGAATGGGTTGGCGGCGCGCGACCGCGCACCCTCCCGGCTGCGGTGGCGCCGGTGCTCGCGGGCACGGGGGCAGCGGCCGGGGTCGGGGCCTTCATGCCGGTGCGCGCCCTGCTCGCCCTCGTCGTTGCCGGCGCCCTGCAGGTCGGGGTCAACTACGCCAATGACTACAGCGATGGGGTGCGCGGGACCGATGCGGCACGGGTCGGACCGGTGCGGCTCGTCGGGCAGGGACGTGCCCGGCCCACGTCGGTGCTGACGGTGGCGCTGCTGTGCTTCGGTGTTGCGGCAATCGCCGGGCTCGTGCTTGTCATCATGACGTCGACGTGGTGGCTGCTTCTCGTGGGTGTGGCGAGCATCGCTGCGGCCTGGCTCTACACCGGGGGGCCGCGGCCCTACGGATACGCCGGACTCGGCGAGGTGTTCGTGCTGATCTTCTTCGGCTTCGTGCCGACGATGGGCACGACGTATGTGCAGGTGGTGCAGTCCGACCGGTGGGGCGAGGCGATGCTCAATTCGCTCATCGCGTCCCTCGGGATCGGGGCGCTGGCGTGCGCGATCCTCGTCGCCAACAACCTGCGCGATATCCCGACCGACGCGGCGGTCGGCAAGCGCACCCTGGCCACGCGACTGGGCGATGGACGCACCCGCGCGCTCTACGCCGTGCTCGTGGTGGCGGCTGCGGTCATCGCTGTCGTTCTCGGGGCAGTGGCGTCGTGGTGGTGCCTCTTCGCGCTGGCTGCGCTCGTGCTCGCGGTGCGTCCGCTGCGGGTGGTGCGATCGGGGGCACTGGGTCGCGATCTGGTCCCGGTGCTCAAGGACACCGGCATGGTGCTCCTGGCCTACGGGGTGCTCCTCGCCTTCGGCCTCTGGTAAGCCGCGGACAACTCCCGGTGGTCCCGCCCCCCGCGGACAGATCCCGTCCGTGATGCGCCCTTTCTGTCCGCGGCGCGGGTGGCCAGCGGGCGTAGGCTTCCCGTATGGACACGTCGCCGCTGGAGGACTGGCGCGGCGTCGACGTCAGCCAGATCCGGGCTCAACTGCGGATGAGCGTCCCGGAGCGCGTGGCCACAATGGTGGCGGCCGCAAACCTGCTCATGGCTGTGCGGGATAAGGCTCGTGTAGCCCGCGAGGAGAAGAGCGGTTGATGTTCGATCCCATTCAGATCTGTCGCATCCTGAATGATGAAGGGGTTCAGTTCGTCGTGGTGGGCGGCTTCGCGGCGGTGATCCGGGGCTCTGCACTCCCCACGCAAGACATCGACATCGTTCCGTCGCGAGTCGACCAGAACCTTGATCGACTCGGGCGGGCTCTGCGACGAATGGGCGCCATGATCCGAACGGCCGGGGACCCCGTGCCTGCTCCGCTGGATGGCCCCTTCCTTGAACACATGCCCCTCATGATCAACCTGATCACGGATTTCGGAGCACTCGACATTGCCTTTGTGCCCGCCGGGCGCGCCGGGGGTTATGAGGGCTGGAGGAGAAACTCCACCGCCGAGCATCTTGGCGACGGGGTCGTCATTGAGGTTGCATCCCTCGACGACATCATCGACTCCAAAGCGACAGCCAACCGGCCGAAGGACCTGAGAGCACTTCCCTATCTGGAGTCCTTGCGAGATCAGAGCGACTCCGACGCCTGACGTGCCGGAACGACCGGTCAGTCGTCGTCCTCGGCCTTGGTTGATCGGTCGATCCGGGAGTTGAGCCGGGAGAAGAACGACCCGAGCTGAGCCGCCATCGCATCCCGCCGTCGGTCGAGCAGGAAATAGCTGAGTACGCCGGACACCAGGACGGCAATCGCAAGGGCGATGAGCCCGCGCATGGGGGTGAAGAGCTGGAGCGGAAGCCAGCAGACGAGCAGCAGGACGAGGCGACTCACCGTGTAGGCCACCACGGCAAGGCAGCCCGACGCCCGGGTCGCCGGTGCAGCAGGCGCTAGCCCGCCAGATCCGGGTCCACCCGGGGCCAGCGCCGCCGGAGCCACCACATCCGGGGCATCCGCTGCGGCGGACTGAGGTTCTTCGGCGGCTCGCGCCGCGGGGTCATCGGCGCCGCGCTCGCGCGGCTGTTCCGTCTCATCTGGCACCGGCTCACCCTAGCGCGGACTGCTCGGACCGGGGTTATCGTGGTCCCGCGTGCACGACCCGGACGGCGGAGACGGACAGGGGGATGGATGTTCAAGGTGCTGCTGGCGATCCTGGCGGTCGGCCTGTGGATCTACTCGATCATTGATGTCGCCGGCTCCCCCCGCCAGACCCGTGTGCTGCCCAAGGGTCTGTGGCTTCTCATCGTCATCCTGCTCCCGGTGCTTGGTCTGGTGCTGTGGGTCTTGTTCGGCCGACCCCGCTCCCCTCGATCTCCTCGCCGCCGTGGACCGCGCGCGCCCGATGACGACCCGGGATTCCTGCGCGCTCTTGAGGACGAGGCCTGGAAGCGGCGCATGCAGCAGCGCCGCGGCGAGGCCGAGGCCTGACCCGCGTCAGGCATCGCCAAAACCTCCGGCTCGTCCAGCCCTGACCAAAGTCAATCAGCCGCAGTCGGCCCAGCATCACAAGGTCAAAGCTCTGCCACTCGCTCGATACGCACGAGCATGGCCGCTGACGGCGTGACCTTCCCCGACACATAGGTGCTCAATCGGGACGCCGACGTCCCGATCACCTGAGCAAACTCGGCCGCGGTCAGCCCCGAGGCTTCGATCGCAGCCTGCACGCGACCGGCGACCGTTTCACGCTCCGCTTTCTCCCATCGCGAGCGGGACCGCGCGATGATGTGGGTGAAGAGCGCGGCGAGCGCAGTCTCCTCGGTGTAGGAGCAGTACTGCTCCACCTTGCGAGCCACCGCCCCCCAAGGCGAGCGACGAATCTCGGCGACGACGGGCTGCCAGTCGGCGACGTACCCCTCCTCCAAGACCGTCACCAGTCCCTCGTAGGGCCACGTCATCACGGGGTCTGACGGCGACCCGGTGACATTGCGGAAGACGACAGCCATCAGTCATCCCCCGCCAGTCGCGCTGACAGATCACGGCAGGCAGCAACGACCGCACGCCAGTCCTGCCAGACCGGTGACAGGCCGCGATAGTTCGCAAGTTCGGGGATGACAGCCGCATCACGGGGGGATGGATCCGCGAGCGTCAGGGTCAGTGCGGTGAGGACGGAGCCGTGCTGTTGTGAGCGATCGTCGTAGTAGCTATCGATGTCTCTGAGCACAGACGCAGCGACATCCAGCCCCAGCATGTCCGCGAGGGCGACAACGTCGACATAGTCCCGCACCTGGCCGCGCTCAATGACGAGGTACCCCTTGACCCGCAGCATCTCCTCCGCCGTTGGCACGGTGACCTCGCGACCTGAGTCGACCCCGACTCGGATGGTCTCGAGTGGGCGGGTACGCCG
>CAZLHZ010000220.1:0-4288 GCA_964559285.1 uncultured Actinomycetes bacterium
CATCGATTCCCGGGTACGCCGGTGCCGTGAACACCTCGACCTGGCCTCGTGCCCGGTTGGACAGGGCCGAGTTCTCGACGTACGACACCTCGAAGGGGTTCACGACAGCAGGTCCGCTTCGCAGGTGCTGGTCGAACCACGCGGCGGTCAGGGTGCGAAGTCGATCGGATTCGCTGACACCGCCGTCGTGGCCGCCCGCGTGCCAGATGACGCTGATCGGAACGTCAGGGTGCGCCGTGCTCACCTGCTCGACGGTGGCATTCGCCTGGGCCAGCGGGAAGAGTGAGTCCGCCAGTCCTGCGCCGATGAGAGTGGGAACGGTGATGCGATCGGTGATGCTGCGCGGTGACGACGCGAGCATGAGTGCCTCATCGGCAGCAGTGAGCGGCTCTCCGGTTGCCGCGCGTGTGTAGGCATCGCACCACGCGATCGTGAAGCGTCCGCAGGGATTGACCGTGCCGGGTGGCAGGAGGAGTCCCGCGCTGAAGAAGGTGCCGGCCCAGAATCTCTTGAAGGCTCCCGGATCAGTGCTGCCGGCCACTGACTGGCCGAACAGTGAGGTGCGCAGGTCGTTCCAGGTGATGTCAGCAGCGATGGCATCGACGCGCGGGTCGTAGCCCGCCGTCATGAGCGCCAGGGCACCGCCGTACGACCCACCGGCAACTCCGACACGGGGATCCCCGGGACCATCGAGAGAGACCTCCGGCAGCGTCGCCAACTCGTCGATGACGGCAGAGGCATCCGCAATCTCGAACTCGGGCGAGTTCATCGAGATCAGCCCGGTCGAGGCTCCGAATCCGCGCGCGGTGTAAGCGAGGACGACGAAACCGCGGGCTGCGAGCGCGGTCGCCTCATCGGCGACCGACTGCTTGCTGCCGCCGAACCCGTGGGCCAGCACAATCGCGGGCGCAGGTGTGACGGCGGGCAGATACAGGTCAGCGTCAAGGGTGACGGGGGTCGGGTCGGTGGCCGAGGTCGGTCCGCCGGCGATCGTGATCGCACGTGAACCCGTCTCGGCATGTGCCGTCACGGTCCCAGCGCCGATCGCGATCAACGCCACCACGGGAAGCACGCCCAGAGCGATAAGGGAGAGCCGGCGGCCCTTCACGCACATGTTCACCCAGTCGATCACACTGCGACTATAGGCAGGATTCGCTTACCGGCATCCCCGGCAGCCAGCCTGGGACGCCGATGACCCCGTCAGAGGCTGGCCCACCCGGGCGTGGTGACCACGATGATGAGACCTCCCACGAGGACGAGCGCGCCGAGACCGACGATGACCGCCTGGATCTTCCAGCGCGAGAGCAGCGTCGCGACACCGGCGAGGAAGAGGACGATGGCGAAGAAGACATTGGCCAAGCCGAAGCGATCGCCGATCGAGTTGGCTGCCTCGGCCTCTGCCCGAACGGTGTCAGCCTGGCCCATGAGGTCCTCACCCGTCATGAGCAGCTGCTGACTGGGCAGGCCTGCGTAGTAGGGGTTCTCCTCGACGAACGGCGTGATCGGGCCGTCCTCAGGCTGCTCATTCCACCAGTTGACGGCATCCCAGAGTTCGGGAGACATGGCCTGCTCGAGGTAGGCCGCTGCGTCGACATTGCCCGTTGCGTTCTGCACGGCATAGGTGATGAAGAACTGCTGCTCGATAGAGCGCTCAGTGTCGGCCTGGCTGTAGGCATCATTCGCCTGGCTGACGAGGACCTGCTGGTCAGCAAATCCCTTGACCATCGCGTCCCCGGCGGCACCCTGCCGGAAAGCCGACCACGCGGTGAGCACGGCGGCAACGCCCAGGATACTCGCAGCGACGATAGCCAAGATTCCCTTGACTCGTTCCACGTTCGCCTCATGGTTGGTCGCACTGGCAGACGCAGCAACGGCACTCGGTTCCGACATGGCCTCATCCCTTCAGATCACGTGACGGCACGCGGAGTGTGCCAGATGCGAGCGGGCCCGGCGGCCGAAGACGATCAACAGCCGTCACGAGGGATGAAACTGTGGCACCAGTGCCCCATCTTCACCGTGGACGCGGATCACGCCCGCAGACTCCGCAGGCCACCCGAGACGACGAGGAGCAGGGTGAAGGCGCTGGCGAGGACCGCGAGATAGAGCAGTGAGTCCCCGCGCTCGACGAGGTACGCCGATCCCGCCACGCTCACGGCCACAAGGACCAGTCGCGCCGCCCAGATCGCCCCCGACAGGCGGCCCCGGACGTCATCCGGCACCTGCTGCCGGACCG
Source organism: uncultured Actinomycetes bacterium (assembly GCA_964559285.1). Classification (GTDB taxonomy): domain Bacteria; phylum Actinomycetota; class Actinomycetes; order S36-B12; family S36-B12; genus CAZLHZ01. The sequence goes on from CAZLHZ010000220.1 coordinate 2,234, forward strand.
CGGCCGCCAGCAGGCACTGTATGTAGGCCACCACCGCCGACCCGCTGATGATGAGGAGGGCGAACGGCACCGGCTGGTGCAGCAGCCAGTCCCCGACCATGAGCCACGCTGACACCGCAAGGATGACGGCCCCGACTGCGATCGCCACCACCAGAGCCGCACGCAGGGTCCGAGGCTGACCGATGAATGCCGGCCACCCTCGACCGATGAGGACTCCCACCATGCCGAAGGCGAGGAGGATCCCGGCCTGCTCGGTGATGGCGCGGTCGACGAGCAGGAGGTTTACCAGCTGCGTCGGGATGATGAAGTAGAGACATAGGTCGACGACAATCACCGAACGCAGCGGGGACCGAGATCTCAGAACCTGACGCAGGGCTGACGGTGCTCGCTCGCTGGTGCCGTGGTTCCCTCGCGCGTGCGCGCGACTGCCCGGCACCTGGGGAGCGATCAACCAGATCGCGGCCGCTGTGGCAAGGCAGATGACTCCGCTCGCGGTGACGATGATCGCGGGATCAACCACCCACAGGGTCACGACCGACCCGATCACGCCACCGATCGACAGCCGGAAGAGGTTGATGACATCGGCGGATCCACGGGCACTGGGAGGGGTGAGCGCTGCCTGAATCCGCGCCTGACTGGCCGGGATGAAGGACAGGCTGCGGCGTCGAGGATGACGGCGCCGGTCAGCTCCCACGGTTGGACTCCGTCGATGACGAGGTAGACACCGATGAGGATGTTCCCGAGCGCCACGACGAGCGTGGCGCTCGCCATCACCCTCCGCGAATCCACGAGATCGGCCACAACTCCGGCGGGGATCGCGAGAAGAGCACCGGTGCAGGCACCCACCCAGGCCACCACCCCGATCCCGATCTCGCTGCCGAAGGCCTCCGCAGCGAAGGCCACGCGAGCGACACCCAGCGCTCCGATGGCAATCGACGCCGGGAGCAGGGCGGCCATGAGGACCAGCAGTCATGGACTGGCACGCACATCGGTGAGCGCGGATGCCGAACCTTGGCGCACACTCTTAGAAGGAGCAGTCATGGCCACGTCAATCACCCTGTCCTTGCGCGTCATCGAGGCAAGGCACGTCGTCGAGGCAAGCTCGGCCGGCCGCAGTGACGTTCACACGAGCGAACGACAGCATCATCCTCCGTCTGGACGATCGGGACTGGTGGTCCACGGACCATGTTTGACGCTCACAGCCCGGGCAAGCCTTGCGAGGTGAAGGGAATCCTACTGGCCGGCGGCACTGGAACCCGGCTGTGGCCGATCACTCAGGGAGTGAGCAAGCAGTTGCTCCCGGTCTATGACAAGCCGATGGTGCACTACCCACTTGCCACACTGATGACGGCTGGCCTTCGTGACGTCCTCATCATCACGACGCCAAGTGATCACGATGCCTTCTGCCGCCTGCTCGGTGACGGGTCCCACCTCGGCATGCAGATCGACTACGCCGTCCAGCATGAGCCACGCGGACTTGCCGAGGCCTTCCTCATCGGTGCTGACTTCCTCGATCACGGTCCAGCCGCACTCATCCTCGGCGACAACCTCTTCCATGGCGCCGGACTCGGTCGGGAGCTGCGTGTGATGCACGGCATCACCGGCGCCGCGGTCTTCGCCTACGAGGTGGCCGATCCCTGCGCCTACGGCATTGTCGAGTTCGACAGTGCCGGTCGGGTGCTCTCTTTCACTGAGAAGCCAGAGCACCCAGCATCGTCGTACGCCGTGCCCGGACTGTATTTCTACGATGCCCGTGTCGTGGACATGGCTCCATTGCTTGCACCTAGTGCGCGGGGCGAACTGGAGATCACCGACATCAATCGCGCATATCTGGCCCTGGGGGAACTGCACGTCACGGTCCTGCCGCGCGGCACAGCATGGCTCGACACCGGCACCTTTCGCTCGCTTCAGGATGCCGGTGAATATGTGCGCGTCCTCGAGGATCGACAGGGCATCAAGATTGGGTGCATCGAGGAGGTGTCGTGGCGCAACGGATGGATCGATGATGACGAGCTGCGTCGACTCGCCGAACCGCTCGCGAAGAGCGGCTACGGC
>CAZLHZ010000221.1:0-4275 GCA_964559285.1 uncultured Actinomycetes bacterium
ACGGCATCAAGCTCTGCCGCGCCGGTGCCGCCCCGGTCGGCCAGGACACCGGGCTCGCCGAGATCCGGGCGATCCTCGAGGCCGGCCCGCTGCCGGTCGCGGCAATCCGCGGCACGGTGACCGAGCGCGATGTCCTCGCGGACTATGCGCGGTTCCTGCGCGAGCTGGTCGACCTGTCCGGCAGTCGGCCGCTCACGGTCGTCGTCGATGCGGGCAATGGCATGGCCGGTCACACGGTGCCCGCGGTGCTCGGCACCGGCGCGGGCCTGCCAGCGCTGCCGCTGAACATCATCCCGATGTACTTCGACCTCGACGGCACCTTCCCCAACCACGAGGCCAATCCGATCGAGCCGGCGAACATGCGTGATCTTCAGGCGCGGGTGCGGCAGACCGGTGCGGACATCGGACTGGCGTTCGACGGTGATGCGGATCGCTGCTTCATCGTCGATGAGCGCGGCGAGATCGTCAGCCCGTCGACGATCACCGCACTCATTGCGGCGCGCGAGCTCGCGAAGGCACCCGGGTCGAGCATCATCCACAACCTCATCACCTCGCGCAGCGTGCCCGAGGTCATCATTGAGAACGGTGGCACTCCCGTGCGCAGCCGCGTCGGCCACTCCTACATCAAGGCCGTCATGGCCGAGACCGGTGCGGTGTTCGGCGGTGAGCATTCCGGTCACTTCTACTTCCGCGATTTCTGGCGCGCCGACTCCGGCATGCTCGCGGCACTGCATGCCCCCGCGGCCCTCGGCGAGACTGCGCCCACGACGACACTGTCGATGCTCCTCGCACCCTTCGATCGCTATGCCGCCAGCGGTGAGATCAACTCCGAGGTCGCGGATCAGGCAGGGGCGATGGCGGCCGTGCGTGCGGCGTACGCCGGAACTGACGGTGTCACGACCGATGACCTTGACGGCCTGACGGTCTCCGGGACCACCTGGTGGTTCAACGTGCGGCCGAGTAATACCGAACCATTGCTGCGGCTCAATGCCGAGGCGAGTGATGTGGCGTCGATGGAGCAGATCCGCGATGCCGTTCTGGCGATCATCAGGGAGAGTGCCGTGGCTGACGAGATTGATCCGCTGCTGCTCGAGGTGCTCGCGTGCCCGTGCGATGCGCATGCACCCGTGACCGTGGATGGCGCGACGGTTGTGTGCACGTCGTGCGGCCGACGGTTCCCGATCCGCGATGGAATCCCGGTCATGCTGCTCGATGAGGCCGTGGCGGGAGATGCTGGCCGCTGATGCATGCCATCACGGGAACCCTCAAGGACTACGACTGGGGCCCGGTCGACGGACTTGAGCCGTGGGCCGGTGTCACCGGTGCACCGCAGGCGGAGCTGTGGTTCGGTGCGCATCCGTCGGGACCATCACGGCTGCGCGACGGCGGTGGCCGGACGCTGCTTGACGAGGTCGGCGTCGATGAGGTGCCGCTGCTGGTGAAGCTGCTGAGCGCAGGCTCGCCACTGTCGATCCAGGTGCATCCGGATGCGCAGCTGTCCGCGACGGGACGCTTCACCGATCGGGTCGAGAAGAACGAGATGATCGTCGCGCTTGAGCCGTTCAGCGCCCATGCCGGATGGCGCGAGGCCGATGTCGCGGCCGACATCCTCGGTGCGGCCGGTGTCCCCGCCGAGATCGTCGCGGATGTGCGCGCGGGGCGCCGGGAGCGCTCGACCATGTCATCGCGAATCACCCATCGGATCCCGGATGCCTGGTCGCGGTGCTCCTCGAGCACACCCTGCTGGCACCCGGTGATGCGCTCTATCTGCCCGCGGGGATCGTCCACTCCTATGTCCGCGGACTCGGTGTCGAGGTGATGACCTCCTCCGACAATGTCCTGCGCCTCGGACTCACCTCCAAGCCGGTGGCCCTGGCCGATGCGCTGCAGGCGATCCGTGAGGACCGGGCGCCGGCCCGCTTCCCCGGACCGATGTCGCAGGTCTCGCCCGCGGGCGCACCGTTCTCCGTCCACGTGGTCCGCGATGAGCGGGTCACGAGCGAGGGTGGCTATCGCCTCGTGCTCGTCATCGAGGGCAGCGCGGTCATCACCTGCGGCCAGGATGAGCTGAACCTGAAGGCCGGTGAGGCTGCCGCTGTGCTGGCAGCTGAACCCATGATCACCGTCCGTATCGACGGGCACGGGGTCATCGTGAGAGAGGAATCCGCATGAGCACCGAGGGTGGAATGAAGGCGGTGGTGGCGGCGCTGCTGGCCAACGTCGGCATCGCGATCAGCAAGTTCGTGGCCTTCTTCTTCACCGGGTCGAGCTCGATGCTCACCGAGGCGATCCACTCCTGTGCTGACTCCGGCAATCAGGTGCTCCTGCTCATCGGTCGCAAGCGGTCGATGAAGGGTGCGGATGCCCGGCACCAGTTCGGTTACGGCCGTCGGCGCTACGTCTACGCCTTCATCGTGTCGGTCGTGCTCTTCCTCATCGGTGGTGTCTTCTCGCTCTACGAGGGCATCCACCGCTGGCAGCATCCCGAGCCACTGTCCGATGCGTGGCTGGCGCTGGTCATCCTCGGCATCGCGATTGTGCTCGAGTCGTTCTCCTTCCGGACTGCACTGAAGGAGTCGCATCACGCGCGCGGGTCGAGGTCGCTGGCGCGCTATGTGCGTGATGTGCGCCAGCCCGAACTGCCGGTCATCCTCATGGAGGACCTCGGCGCACTCCTCGGTCTGGTGTTCGCACTCGTCGGTGTCGGGATGTCGACGATCACCGGGGACGGTCGCTGGGATGCGATGGGCGCCATGGCGGTCGGTGTGCTCCTGCTCATCATCGCGATCTTCCTCGCGATGGAGACCGCGGCGATGCTCGTGGGCGAGAGTGCCCTCCCCGAGGAGGAGGCGAGCATCCGTGCGGCGCTGGAGTCCAGTGCGCTGGTGACCCGGGTCATCCACCTGCGGACGCTCCACGTCGGGCCCGACGACCTGCTTGTCGCCGCGAAGATCGGCATCGCCCACGATGACACCGGCGCGGAGATTGCTGCCGGCATCGATGCGGCCGAGAGCGCCGTGCGGGCGGCGGTGCCGTCAGCGCGCTACATCTTCATTGAGCCGGACATCGCCCGGCCCGAGCCGGACATCGCCCGGTCCGAGTAGCAGCACCCAGGCAGAGCGGCGCACGTCGTGGTCAGCGAGGCACCGCCAGCGCAGCGGGCTGATGACCGAGTCACGCAGCCCTTCCGCCCGGACCTGGAAGGGATGCGCGCCGTCGCGGTCCTGCTCATCGTGCTCTACCACGCAGGTCTGGCATGGCTGCCCGGTGGATACATCGGTGTCGATGTGTTCTACGTGCTCTCGGGCTTCTTCATCACCAAGCTCCTCGTCGCCGAGGCTGAGCACAGCGGCCGCGTTCGCTTCGCGCGCTTCTATGCCCGCCGCGGGCGTCGACTGCTGCCCGCCGTCACCCTCGTCATCGTCGTCACCGCCGTGGCCAGCTGGTTCATCTACCCGCCACTGCGCGCGGTGTCCCTCGGCTGGGATGCGATCACGTCGGCACTGGATGTGGCCAACATCCGCTACGCCCTCCTCTCGACCGACTATCTCGCCTCCTCCATCGAGAAGTCGCCGTTCCTTCACCTGTGGTCCCTGGCTGTGGAGGAGCAGTTCTACTGGATCTGGCCGCTCGTGGTCATCCTCGCCATCGGGGCGTTCGGCGCCGGTCGGCTCACGCGTCGCCGACTGATCATCGTGCTGAGCCTGATCACGGTCATCTCGTTCCTCGCCTGCGTGTGGTTGACCGGTCGCGATCAGGCATGGGCCTTCTTCCTCCTGCCGACCCGCGCCTGGGAGCTCGGCGTCGGTGCCCTCCTCGCCCTCGCCATCGCCCGGCTGCGAGCCATCCCGGCAGTCATGGCGGTCCTGCTCGGACTGCTCGGCGTTGCCGCAATCCTCACGGCCGCTGTCCTCTTCACCGACACGACCGCGTTCCCGGGGTACGCCGCAGCCCTGCCGGTCGCCGGCACAGCCGCCGTCATCATCGCCGGAGGTGCCTCACGTGCCGGCATGCCGGCACTGCTCGCGCTCCCGCCGATGCGTGCGATCGGGCGATGGAGCTACTCCATCTATCTGTGGCACTGGCCCCTGCTCATCCTTCCGGCAGCCGTGGTCGGTGCGAGCCTGTCGGGGTTCGCGCGCGCCGGACTCGTCCTCGCGTCGATCGCCGCCGGAGCACTCACCTTCAGACTGGTGGAGGACCCACTGCGCAGAAGTCCGATGCTGTCAGCGTCGACCGCGCGCTCACTGGCCCTGTCCGCGGGTCTCGTTCTTG
>CAZLHZ010000222.1:0-4259 GCA_964559285.1 uncultured Actinomycetes bacterium
CGGGGTCAAGGTCATGTCGATGGCACCCTTCAAGCCCGGTGGTCCCTCGCAGCCGGTCGCGATGCGCGGACCGATGCTGCACCGCTATGTCGAGAGCTTCCTGTCGGATGTGTGGTGGGGCGATCTCGATGTGCTGCTGCTCGATCTGCCCCCGGGCACAGGCGATGTCGCGATGTCGGTGCCCCAGCTCGTGCCGGGCGCCCAGGTCGTCGTCGTCACGACACCGCAGATCGCCGCCGCCGAGGTGGCCGTGCGCGCGGGAACGCTCGCGGCTTCCACGAACCAGCGGGTCGTCGGTGTCATCGAGAACATGAGCGGATTCCCGTGCCCGCACTGCGGTGAGCCGGTCGACCTCTTCGGTGTCGGTGGAGGCGCGTCGGTGAGCGAGCAGTTGTCCGCAGCGCTCGGCACGGCTGTGCCGCTGCTCGAGCGGATCCCGCTCGACATGCGTCTGCGTGAGGATGGCGATGCGGGTCGTCCGTTCGTCCTCGACCACGCGGACTCACCGGCAGCTCAGGCGATCACCGCGATCGCGAGCATCCTCGGCCGGCGCTCGCGCGGCCTGGCCGGTCGCAGCCTCGGCCTGACCCCGAGCCGCGGCCGCTGACTCAGCGCTGAGGTCAGGCGCGTCCCTCGTCGTCGAGCGCGCGCTCCGCGGACTCGCGGGCATCAAGTCGCTCCTCGAGTTCCTCGAGCAGTTCGCGGATCTCACCGCGCAGGTAGTCACGGGTCGCGAGCTCACCGAGGGCCATGCGCAGTGACGCGACCTCGCGCGCGAGGTACTCCGCATCGGCGATGAGGCGCTCCGTGTTCTGCCGATCCTCCGCGAACTGCACGCGATCCCGGTCTGCCTGACGGTTCTGGGCAAGCAAGATGAACGGGAACGTGTCGGGTCGCAGATCCACCGGTGCCAGCGTGTTCCACAGCACCCACAGGATGATGATGACCGTCATCCACGCGATGAACTTCCACGACCCGATATACCGCGCAACTCGCTCGCTCAGTCGGCCGAACTGCTCCGGGTCGTACGCCGGACGCAGCGAGCGACCGCGCGCGAGCGGCTGATCGAGTCCGGCGCTTCGAGTCGGAGGACGCCGGCGGCGCTCATTCGCCATCGCCACTCACCCCGATCTCATCTGACTCGCGCCAGTTCTCCGGGAGCATGTGGTCGATGACATCGTCGACGGTGACGGCACCGACGAGATGATCACCCTCGTCGACGACCGGTAGGGCCACGAGGTTGTAGGTCGCGAAGTAGCGGGTGACCTGGGGCAGCGGTGCCTTCGGGCCGATCGGCTCGAGGTCGGTGTCGATGACGGCGGAGATGAGGGTGCCGGGAGGCTCACGCAGCAGTCGCTGGAAGTGGCACACGCCGAGGTACTTCCCCGTCGGCGTCTCCAATGGCGGGCGCACGACATAGACCTGCGCGGCCAGTGACGGAGACAGGTCGGGATTGCGCATCCGCGCGAGGGCGTCGGCCACCGTGGCACCCGGCGGCAGGATGATCGGCTCAGTGGTCATCATGCCGCCGGCCGTGTAGTCGCCGTAGGAGAGCAGGCGGCGAATGTCCTCGGCCTCGTCCTTCTCCATGCGGCTGAGCAGATCGGAGGCCTGCTCGGGTGGCAGTTCGGAGATGAGGTCGGCGGCATCGCCCGGATCCATCTCCTCGAGAACGTCCGCTGCCCGCTCCACCTCGAGCATGCCGAGGATCTCGACCCGATCGTCCTCCGGCAGCTCCTCGAGCACGTCAGCGAGCCGTTCGTCATCAAGCTGACGGGCCACCTCGAGGCGCCGCTTCGCGCTGAGATCGTGCAGGACATTGGCCAGATCGGCGGGACGCAGGTCATCAAGGGTGGCGAGCAGGTGGTCAGCTGCCTGATCACCCGAGGGCAGGGTGAGCCCGTCGATCTCGTGCCATGACACGACGAAGGTCTCTCCGCGGCGGCGGAAGCCACCGGCCCCGCGGCGTACGAAGAACTCGGTCACCATCCAGTCGCGCATCCGGTTCTGCTCGATGCCGACGTCCATGATCGAGACCGAGTCACCGCCGTCGGTGAGGGTCACACGTCGATCGAGGAGCTCGCCCATCACCAGGGTCTCGTTCGCGTGCTGCTCGAAACGACGCAGGTTGACGACACCGTTGACGATGACCTGGTCGGCGCCCATCGACTGGACCTTGGTCATCGGGACGAAGATGCGGCGGCGCGGCTGGACCTCAACGACGAGTCCGATCGCGCGGGCCGGCTGGGCACTCGTGCTCAGGGTGACGACCACATCGCGGACCCGGCCCACCTGATCGGCATTGGGGTCGAAGACTCCGGTCCCGGCCAGCCGGGCCAGGAACACGCGGGAACCGGTCGTCGTCACGAGGGCAGGCTACTCCGCGGTGGCGGTGGGCAGCGGTTCCGCGCACTAGGCTTCCCAGTCGTGCCTTCTGACGACCGCCGCCTGTCGGTGGTGAGCCGACCCCCGGTCGGTGACCTCGTCATGATGGGGATCGCGGTCCTGTGCATCTCGGCATCCGGCCCGATGATCGTCGCGACCGCCGCTCCGGCCTTGGCGATCGCGTTCTGGCGCTGCTTCATCGGTGCGGGGGCGACGGCCCCGTGGGTCCTGTGGCGGCAGCGCACCGAGGTGCGTCGCCTCTCGCGTCGTGATCTGGGGTACGCCGGTGCCGCCGGCCTGCTCCTGGCCGCTCACTTCGCCACGTGGATCCCGTCGCTCAGCTTCACCTCGGTCGCGGCCTCGACGGCGCTGGTGTCGACCCAGCCGGTGTGGGCGGCCGTCATCGGTCGGATCCGAGGGGCCTACGTCCCGGTGCGCGTGTGGCTGGGCATCGCCCTGTCCTTCGCGGGCATCCTCGTGCTCGTCGGGGTTCACTTCGCGACGGATCCCCGGGCCCTCATCGGGGATGGTCTGGCCCTCGTCGGGGCGATGCTCGCCGCGGCCTATGTCACGGTGGGTCAGGCCGCGCGGCAGACCGTGTCGACCGGCACCTACACCCTGCTCGTCTACGGCACCGCCGCGATCGCGCTCCTGGTGACGTGCATCATCGGCGGGCAGGCGCTCACGGGCTATTCCGCCCAGGCCTGGGGTTTCATCGTGCTGCTCACCGTCACCGCGCAGCTCCTCGGGCACACCCTCATGAACCGGGTGCTCGTCACCACCTCGGCCACCGTCGTCTCGCTCGCGATTCTCTTCGAGATGCCCGGCAGCACACTCATCGCGGCCCTGTGGCTCGGCCAGGTGCCCCCGTGGCAGCTCATCCCCGCCGTCGCCCTGCTCCTCACCGGCCTCGTCGTCGTCATCCGCTCCGCGCGGACAACTCCCTGAGCCCGCCGCCCCCGCGCGGACAACTCCCTGAGTCCGCCGCCCCCGCGCGGACAACTCCCTGAGGTTGCCGTTTCCGCGGACTGATTCCCGTCATGACGACCCCCTTCTGTCCGCGGCTCAGGGCCGTGGGGCCGTGAGCGATCGTTCACGCTAGGGTCCGATCCATGACGACGACTGCCCGCCCCTCACGCTCCCGCCGCTCCAACCTGGCCGTCCCCGGGTCGAACCCGAAGATGCTCGACAAGGCGCGCGGCCTGCCCGCCGACCAGATCTTCATGGATCTCGAGGACGCGGTGGCCCCCCTGGCCAAGCCGGAGGCACGCCGCAACATCGTCGCGGCCCTCAATGAGGGCGGATATGACGGCAAGGTGCGCGTGGTCCGAGTCAATGACTGGACGACACAGTGGACGTACGCCGATGTCGTGGAGATCGTCGAGGGAGCGGGGGCGAACCTCGACTGCATCATGCTGCCGAAGGTCCAGACGGCTGAGCAGATCGTTGCCCTCGACCTGCTGCTCACCCAGATCGAGAAGGCCAATGGCCTTGAGGTCGGTCGACTGGGCATTGAGGCCCAGATCGAGAACGCCCTCGGCCTCATCAATGTCGACGCCATCGCGACCGCTTCGCCGCGCGTCGAGACGATCATTTTCGGTCCGGCAGACTTCATGGCCAGCATCAACATGAAGTCGCTCATCGTGGGAGAGCAGCCTCCGGGCTACGACGTCGGAGATGCCTACCACTACATCCTCATGCGAATCCTCATGGCAGCGCGTGCACACGACAAGCTCGCAATCGATGGGCCCTATCTGCAGATCAAGGACATCGAGGGATACAAGCGGGTGGCGAGTCGCTCCGCTGCGCTCGGCTTCGACGGCAAGTGGGTGCTGCATCCGGATCAGGTTGCTGCGGCCAATGAGGTCTACTCG
>CAZLHZ010000223.1:0-1120 GCA_964559285.1 uncultured Actinomycetes bacterium
TCAGCGTGAGTCGATCCACGAGACCCACCGAGGTGCCGTTGGCCAGCGCGCGCTCAACATCAGAAGCATTGGCGACAAGGATCCGGTTTTCCTGCGCACAGAGTGCGTCTGCCAGCGCATGCAGCGCGCGATCCTTTTCCGCTCGAGTCAGGGTCCGCAGGACATAGGCGGCCTCGCGGGCCCGTGCGGCACAGTCGAGCACATCCGTGCGCTCATCCGTCATGACCGCAGGGTACGCCGATCCCGCGCCACCCTGAGTCAGTCCCGCTCCTCTCCCGGTCCCACGTGATCGGTGAGCCACTCAACGAGGGGGCGCATGGACCGCCAGTCGTCACGCACCCGCTCCAGTGCGGCGCGGGTCCCCATCCACGCGGCAACGTCGTACGACACCATGGACAGCACCTTGGTGCGCCGCAGCAGATCCAGATGCGGATGGTCCTCGGGCACTCCGCGCGGGCGGGTCTTCATCATGTCGTCGGTGAGGTTGAAGCCAGCGGACGCGAGCTGCGTCACTGCCTGGTCCAGACGTGCACCGGCAGGTCCGGCAACGGCTGCTCGATAGCGACGCATCTGCACCGCATGCGGGGAGTACCACCCGGCCGCGACGAGCAGGCCGCTGGCAGAGACCTGCAGGTAGTAGCCGACGGCGTCCTGGGTCTCGACGAAGGCACCCTGATGGTCCTTGTAGGGCGTCTTGTCCTTGGCGAACCGGGTATCCCGATAGGGGCGATAGAGGTGCGCCGAACCGAACTCCTCGGCCAGCTCATCGCACAGGGCCGTCAGCGGTGCCCGCACGTGATCGGCATGGCGTGACTTGTTGGCTGCCCAGAATGATTTCGTGGGGTCGGCGGCAAGATCGACATAGAAGTCGAAGGCGTCCGACGGGAATCCGGTGAATGCCACGCGCGCATCCTCGCGCACAGTGGCGCGGCCCGAGGTCGATGCGTCAGAACGGAGCGATGCGTCCGGCCGCCACAAGCCCGGGGGCACCGACATGGCGGCCGCGACGGTGGAAGGTGTCCCGATCCACGATCTCGATGGCCACGACGTGCCAGTCCGGAAGTCCGGAGGAGGCCGCGTGCTCGGCCCACAGGCCCAGTGCCAATTCGGTGACGCGCGC
>CAZLHZ010000223.1:1130-4256 GCA_964559285.1 uncultured Actinomycetes bacterium
TAGCGGATCTCCGCACGATCAGGAGCGAACCTGCCGGCCAGCAGGAAGGGGTGGTCATGGGCGAGTCGCTCGAGCCCGGATCGAATGTCCTTCTCGCTCACCGCGGCGCCCGCGAGGGTGAGCGTGACGTGCCACATGAGTCCGGGGCGGACCGCCGCATGACGGGGTCCTGCGGAATCCGGCAGCGGGGTCAGCGCCACGCGATCCACCTCCTCCGCCCTCATCGGGTCCGCCCATATCGGGTCCGGCCTCATCGGGTCACAGCACGACAAGGCTGTCGCGATGCACCACCTCGCGCTGATAATCCGGACCCAGATCCCGGGCCAGGTCTCGAGTGGAACGGCCCAGCAGAGCGGGCAGTTCTCCCGAGTCAAAGTTGACCAGCCCGCGGGCCACCGCGGTGCCGTTTTCGTCCAGAAGGTCGACGGGATCGCCCGCGGTGAACTGCCCGTCGACCCGCAGGATGCCCGCCGGAAGGAGGGAGGCGCCCTTGACGACGACCGCCGCGACCGCACCGCTGTCGAGGACCAGCCTCCCCTGCGGGGTCGTCGCATGCCGCAGCCACAGCATTCGGCTGCGGCCCCGCGACCCGGTCGGATGAAACAGCGTGCCCACCTCGCCGCCGGCGACGGCGGCGGCCGCCGCCCGGGCATGGGTGAGGACGACGGGGATTCCCGAGGCGGTCGCGATCCTGGCCGCCTCCACCTTGGTCGCCATCCCCCCGAGCCCCACCCCGGCTGAGCCGATGCCCCCCGCCTCGACACCCGCGAGGTCTGCCTCGCCGCGCACCTCGGGGATGAGGCGCGCGCCGGGTCGATCCGGTGGCCCGTCGAAGAGCCCGTCGACATCGGACAGCAGGACCAGTGCATCAGCATCAACGAGGTGGGAGACCAGTGCCGCGAGCCGATCGTTGTCACCGAGCCGGATCTCCGCGGTCGCCACCGTGTCGTTCTCATTGACGATGGGTACGACCCCAAGGTCAAGCAGTCGACTCAGCGTGCGCTGGGCATTGCGATAGTGACCGCGCCGTGACACGTCATCAGCGGTGAGGAGCACCTGTCCGACGATGATGCCTCGTTCCCCGAACGCCTGCGCATAGCGCGCAACGAGCACGCCCTGGCCGACACTGGCGGAGGCCTGCTGCGTCGCCAGATCCCGTGGCCGAGAGGTCAGGCCGAGGAGCTGGAATCCCGTCGCGATGGCCCCGCTGGACACCAGCACGACCTCGCGGCCCGCGAGGCGCATCGTGGACAGCACATCCACGATGTCCGTCACCCGAGCATCGTCGACTCCCCCGTCGGACGAGGTGAGCGAAGAGGATCCGACCTTCACCACGACACGGCGAGCCGACGCGATGATGTCCCGGGTCATCTGCCCTCCAGCCTCACATCGGTGCCGCGCGGCCCGCTCGAGCCGCCACCGGCAGCCAGCGTGGGCTCCCAGTCGAAGACGACGGCATTGTCCGCCGGCCCGATGAGCACCTCGCATCCCGGAGTGGCCCCGAGCCGAAGCAGCCGCTCCTCCACACCCAGGCGCGCAAGACGATCGGCGAGGTAGCCCACGGCCTCGTCATTGCTGAAGTCGGTCTGCCGCACCCACCGCTCGGGTCGGTCCCCAATGACCCGGAAACTGTCACCGTCACGGACCACCTCGAAGCCAGCGTCATCGACAGCTCGCGGAGTGACGACGACGCGCACCGGCTCGACGACGATCGTCGACTCGCGGTGCTTGACCACCTCGGCGGCCATCGCGAATGTCAGCGGTCGCAGCCCCATATGCGCCGAGGCCGAGATCTCGAAGACCGGCAGTCCGCGCTCGGCCAGGAGCGGCCGCATGAGATCGGCCATCGCACGACCATCCGGAAGGTCGACCTTGTTGAGCGCGACCAGACGCGGTCGGCCCTCGAGTCCGCCGTACGCCGCAAGCTCGTCCTCTATGACGTCGAGGTCGTGCAGCGGATCGCGGTCGATCTCGTGCGTCGCGCAGTCAAGGACATGGACGAGCACGGAGCACCGCTCGACATGGCGCAGGAACTCCAGTCCCAAGCCGCGGCCTTCACTTGCCCCCTCAATGAGCCCGGGGACATCAGCCACGGTGAACACGACCTCGCCCGTCGTCACGACGCCGAGGTTGGGAACGAGTGTCGTGAACGGATAGTCCGCGATCTGAGGGCGAGCAGCGGAGAGCGCGGCAACGAGACTCGACTTGCCCGCATTGGGGTAGCCCACGAGGGCGACATCCGCGATCGTCTTGAGCTCGAGCAGGACATCGCGCGAGGCACCGGGTTCACCGAGGAGCGCGAAACCGGGTGCCTTGCGTCGCTGCGACGCAAGAGCGGCGTTGCCGAGTCCTCCGCGCCCCCCCGCCGCCACGACGAACTCCTGGCCCGGGGTCAGCAGGTCCGCCAGCGGCTCACCGTCGAGAGTTGAGACCGCCGTGCCGGGTGGCACGGACAGGACGACATCCTCGCCGTCGGCACCGTGGCGATGGGCACCCTGGCCGCCGCGACCGGATGTGGCGCGACGGTGCGGTCGCTGGTGGAACTCCAGCAGGGTGGTCACACTCGGATCAACACGCAGGATGACGTCGCCACCCCGACCACCGTTGCCCCCGTCGGGCCCGCCGAGGGGCTTGAACTTCTCGCGGTGGATCGAGGTGCAGCCATGCCCACCGTCGCCAGCGGCAGTGTGCAGAACAACTCGGTCGACAAACGCTGCCATCACGTCACCTCAGGTGGGGCGGATGACAGACCAGAACACGTCCGCGTCCCCGCGGATCTGCTCAGTCCGCGGCGGGAGCGAGGATGTTGATGACCCGGCGGCCGCGCCGCGAGCCGAACTCGACCGTGCCCGCGGTGAGCGCGAAGAGCGTGTCGTCCTTGCCGCGGCCGACATTGAGGCCGGGGTGGAAGTGTGTGCCACGCTGGCGAATGATGATCTCGCCCGCCTTCACCAGCTGACCGCCGAAGCGCTTGACACCGAGCCGCTGCGCATTGCTGTCGCGGCCGTTCTTGGAGCTCGAAGCCCCCTTCTTATGAGCCATCGCGCGTCACTTCCCAGCCTTGATAGCGGTGACCTTGACCGACGTGAGGTCCTGGCGATGGCCCTGACGACGACGGTAGCCGGT
>CAZLHZ010000224.1:0-4251 GCA_964559285.1 uncultured Actinomycetes bacterium
CGTGATCCTGCCACCGCTCCTCGGGCGATTGGAGTCCCGACAGCAGCGACAGCGCCGCCACGATCTCACTCGTCAGGCGCCGATGGTGGCTGACCTGCTGGCGGCGACTCTCGCGTCAGGTGCGTTGCCGAGGGAGTGCCTCGCAACGCTCGCGCACTCGATCGGCGACCCGGCCGCCACTGTCGTGCGCGAGGTGGGTGCCGGCCTGGACCTGGGTGCCCCTCCCGCCGACGCGTGGGCACCGATGCTGCGCGAGCCCGCGCTGGCATCCCTGGGTCGAGCGATCATCCGATCCGCTGAGGCCGGTGCACCGCTCACCGAGATCCTCGCGGCTCTCGCGGAGGATCAGCGCCGCACCTTGCGGACCCGAGCTCAGGCCGCGGCTCGCACGGCAGGTGTGCACGCGGTTGCGCCGCTTGCCCTGTGCTTTCTCCCTGCCTTCATCGTGGTCGGCGTCATTCCCGTCGTGGCATCGCTCGCGCTCTCTGCGTGGTGGGCGCCCTGAACACGGTCACGCTCGGCCGGGAGCGTGCTGCTCGTCCGCGTCGTGATCGGCCGACTACCTGACCGCCAGGCTCAGCGGACACACCCATGGGGTGGTGTGTAGTCCTTGTGAATGGGGGATTCCGTGACCGCTGTGCCGCGTGACGGCCCGACCATCGTGAGCAGATTCAGTCGGGACTCATGAAGGGAGGCACTCTCCTTGCCGTGTACGACTGCAAGGATGGTGATACCGGTGTCGTCGGCATCGCTGACAAGAGCGGCACGTGCCGGCGTGAAGCAGTCCGATTATGCCGCTAGCGAATATAACGAATGCCGTCCGTGACGCCCCAGGCTCGATCGGCAGTGAGCACATCCATCGCCAGCCGATGCCCCAATGCGAGGCACAGGCGATCGCCAAGTGACAGACCCGAACCGGGCCGCCAGAGGGCGGCCGCATATTCCGCGTCGGCGATGGTCACCTCATGGATGTCAAGCGAGAAACTCATGAGCAGAGATCGGGCGAGGGACCAGTCCCGCCCGGCTCTGTGGAGTGCGAGGGAGACCTCTGACCAGTTGGCGGCGCCACAGACCGCACCGTTCACGAGCTCCGCTTCGACTTTCGTCGAACCCTCTTCGTCCTTCAGATACGCGAGGAGGGCCGAGGCATCAAGGACGACCGTCATGAGCCTCCTCTCGCGCTGCTTCAGCCCGACGGTTCGCCACGAGGTCCTCCACGAGGTCGCTGTCCTGTAGATCCCGTCTGACTCGCTCCTTCAATTGCTCACGCGTGAGAAGCACGAGACCGGTAGGTGATTCAAGAAGGACCAGCGCGGTGCCGTGGCGCAGGCCAGCCCGCTGTCGTACCTCGGCCGGAAGGACGAGTCGGCCACGATCTCCCACTACAAGATGATATGTCCCACTCATGGATAAAGGATACCCCAAGGGTGCCATGTGTGGGAATTCCGTGCTCGCTCCGCGGTGTCCACAGATGGGAGCGGGTTCTGGTGTCCGTGGGGTCACTCTCGGCACGGTCATGCCGTGAGCCGTTGGCTCGCACGCACCGGCCGTCCGCCGGTCTCGCACAGGAGGACACATGCACGCGATCCTCACTCGCTTCGCGCGAGCTGACCGAGGCATGACAACGATCGAGTACGCCGTCGGCACCGTTGCCGTCGCTGGATTCGGAGGGCTGCTCATCAAGCTGCTCATGAGTGAGCCGGTTCGCAACCTCATCTGGTCGATCATCCAGTTTGCGGTCGGCTGGATCTTCAACTCCGGCTCGTGACCGAGCACGTCATCACGAGGGGCGAACGCCTGTCCGGTGCGGTTCGACGCGTGTCGAGCCGCACCGGACGCGACGCCGGCATGGTTCTGCTGGAGGTGGCTCTCGTGATTCCGATCCTCCTGGCCGTCGCTGCCGCTCTGGCCTGGGGCGTGTCCCTCGGAGCCGTCCACTCCCGGGTCGCTGATGCTGCCCGGATGGCCGCCCGGCTGGTGGCCCTCGGTGCGAATGAGGCGACGGTTCGTGACCGGGTCCACGCCGTGATGCCATCCGCCGACATCAGCAGCCACGATACGCACGGTGTGGTCAGCGTGACGGTCAGCGATGAGATTGCGTCACCCGTTCCCCTCCTGCGCGCCTTCACCGTGCGCGTCAGTGCCACAAGTGCCGCCGCCCTCGAGCCGATCGATCCACCGCTGGACTCCTTCTGGGTCGGATCCGGTGGTGGTCCGTGACGACGAAACGACGCGTGAGACGAGCTCATGCCTCGGGCCCGCACGACGCGGGTTCGGCTACCGTCCTCGCGGCCTGCCTCATCTGCCTCCTCGTGGTGGTCGCAGGAGTCGCAGGACTCATCGGTGGACTGGTCGCGACACGCGCGCGCGCCCAGTCAGCTGCTGACCTCGCCGCTCTTGCCGGAGCCGACCTGGCGTTGTGGAGTGCGGAGGAGGCATGTGCTGCCGCATCCACCATCGCGCAGCGGAATGGTGCACGGATCATCGACTGCGGGGTGGATGTCCTCGATGTCGTGGTCACGGTTGAGGTCCCGCTGCCCGGTGCTGTCGCGCGAGTGATGTCCGTCGCCGGAGGCACGGCGGACGCACTGCGCGCTCACTCTCGGGCGGGTCCACCTGGTGCGTGACCACACACGCGGTGGGGGAGCCGAGGGTCCGTCACGTGATCGACGGGTCTTCTCGGCCTGCCAGCAGCACATCGAGCAGGCGGATCGCTCCGGCCTTGTCCAGCGGTTCATTGCCATTGCCGCACTTGGGTGACTGCACACAGGCCGGGCAGCCGGAACGGCAGGGGCAGGAGGAGATCGCCTCCCGGGTCGCCTCCAGCCAGGGCCCGGCCGCCTCGAAACCTCGCTCAGCGAAGCCGGCGCCACCCGGATGCCCGTCGTACACGAACACGGTGCAGCGCCCCGTGTCCGCGTGCAGCGCGGTCGAGACGCCCCCGATATCCCACCGATCGCAGGTCGCGATGAGCGGCAGCAGGCCGATCGACGCGTGCTCCGCCGCATGCGCCGCGCCGGGCAGGTCCGCCCACGACAGGTCGGCGGCATCGACCTGCGCCTGACTCACCGTCCACCACACCGCGCGCGTCACGAGCGTGCGCACCGGCAGATCCAGCGGCACATGCGCGAGCACCTCCCCGGTCGTGGTCCGGCGGCGGATGTAGCCCACGACCTGCGCGCTCACCTCGACCGAGCCGACACACAGATCCGCCTCCCCCCACGCCACGGTCTCATCGACCGACAGCACGCGGATGTCGCTGACGTCCTTGGCCGTCGTCGTGTAGGGCAGGTCGCGCTGCTCGACGAAGGCGACAGCCGCCTCAAGGTCGTACGCCGACACCAGGTGCGAGACGCCCTGATGGACATAGACCGCTCCCTCGTGCACCGTCGCGTGTGCTGCGGCTGCATCCACTGTCCCGAGCAGACGCCCGGTGCCCTCCTCCACCACCTGCACCGGCTGACCGCCGGTGCCGCGCAGGTCGGCCTGATCGCTCGCGCGCTCCGGTCGGGTCCAGAACCACCCGGCGGGTCGGGCGCGCAGGAGTCCGTCGGCCACGAGCTCATCGACGACGGTCCGGCTGCTCGGCCCGAACCATCGCTCGAGATCGGCCTCGGTGAGCGGGATCTCGGCTGCGGCCGCACACAGGTGTCCGCGCAGCACGGCCGGGTTGGCCGGATCGAAGACCGTCGCCTCGACGGGTGCGTGGAAGATCGCCTCGGGGTGACCGATGAGGTAGGTGTCGAGCGGGTCATCGCGCGCGATGAGGACGGCCAGCGCATCGCGCCCTGCCCGTCCCGCGCGACCGGCCTGCTGCCACAGCGACGCCCGGGTGCCGGGCCACCCGGCGATGACCACCGCATCCAGCCCCGACACGTCGATGCCGAGCTCGAGCGCGGTCGTCGCCGCCACCCCGAGCAGGGATCCGTCGCGAAGCGCGGCCTCCAGTGCGTGCCGCTCCTCCGGCAGGTAGCCCCCGCGGTAGGCCGCGACCTGCTCGGCGAGCTGTGGATCGACCTCGTCGAGGGCCTCCCGCGCGAGCAGGGAGATGGCCTCGGCTCCGCGCCGCGACCGAGCGAAGACGAGGGTGCGGGTGCCCTCGGCCACGAGGTCGGCGAGCAGGTCGGCAGCCTCCGGCACCACCCCGCGCCGGGCGAGGTCGGCGACATCGACGTCCTCCCCGGCATCCGGTGGGATGACGAGCGGGGGCTGCCAGAGCGCGAACACCCGGGCCGGACGCGGCGACCCATC
>CAZLHZ010000225.1:0-4219 GCA_964559285.1 uncultured Actinomycetes bacterium
GTCCGGAGGCCCTCGTCTTGGGTAGCCCCACCGATCGCCTGTTCGACGCCGCCGCCCTCGGCATTCTGTTCACCGTCGGCACGCTGATGCGTCGGGACGATCGTGCGATGGTCGGGATTCTCGCGACCATCGCCGGAACCGCCGCCTGTCTCGTCGGATTCAAGGCGGCGGCCCGCGTGCCGTGGACGCGACTCCTTCCCAAGACGCTCGCCCGCACGGGTCTGCGCGTGCGCGTCGCGGCGCGACGTGTTCCTCCGGTTCGCCTCGCCGCCGGATTGTTCGCTTCGGTACTGCTTCAGTCCGCCCTTCTTTTCGTCAACATGCGACTGGCCGCGGAAGCGGGTCTTCCCGCCGCCCCGTCGGCATGGCTCGTCGCGTGGTCGGCGGCGAAGCTCGCCGCCATGCTTCCCCTCTCGTTCGGCGGCCTCGGCGTGCGGGAAGCCGCCTGGGCCTCGCTCGCCGGTCCCTTGGGGTTTTCCCCGGCCGCGGCGGTCGCCCAGTCCCTCGTTTGGCAGTCGGTGCTGTTCGCGGGCGGCCTCGTGCCGGGGCTTTGGTCGACGGCGGCGGGAGGGCGACACCCGCGGAGCGCGTCGCCTTGACACCCCGCATCGTCATTCTCGGGGCCGGCCCGACGGGCATCGGCGCCGCATGGGGTTTCTCGGGATCCGACGCCTTTCGGGTCACCGTCGTCGAAAGGGAGCCGACCGTCGGGGGTACGACGCGCTCCTTCGACGTCGACGGCATCCCCTGCGACCTCGGGAGTCATCCGCGCAACGGCCGGATCCGACTCGACGGAACGTGGATCCGTTTTCCGCTGCGCGCGTTCGACGTGGCGATGAACGCCCCGAAGCGATTTCTCGCCGAAGCGCTTCGCGATGCCGTCGCCAAGCCCTTCCGGTCGCGGCGCGGCGATAGTTTCGCGGACGTTCTTCACGAAGGACTCGGTCCGGCGATCTGCGAACGCTTTTATTTCCCCTACGCTCGAAAGATGTGGGGCCTCGACCCCTCACTCCTTTCCGGCACGCAGGCTCGAAAACGCGTCTCCGCCGGCTCGCCCGCGAAGTTGCTCGGAAAAATGCTGTCCGTGGTTCCCGGACTGCGCGCTCCGACGGCGGGACGCTTCTACTACCCACGCGGAGGCTTCGGGAAAATCGTGACGGCGTTGGCCGAGGCGTCGCGAAACCCGCGCATCGATATCCGAACGGGATGTGCGCCGACCGCGATCCACCTTCGAAACGGGACGTCGATCGTCGAGTTCGCGGACCGACGCCTCGAGGCGGAGTGCATCCTCTCCACCATTCCGATCGAACGGCTCGTCGGCCTGCTCGTGCCCTCCGCACCGTCTTCGGTGACCGAAGCGGCGGAACGCATTCGCTGGCGCTCCTTGCGCATCGTGTGGCTGACGCTTCCCGTCGATCGTTACACGCCGTACGACGCGCACTACTTCCCCGAGCTCGCGATTCCGATCGCGCGTCTTTCGGAGCCGAAGAACTACGGTGATTCCGCGACCCCGATCGGCCGAACGGTGCTTTGCGCCGAAATCCCCTACGACGCGGGCGACGCGATCGATCGTTCGGACGACGACGCGATCGGGAAGCGCGTCGTCGACGCTCTCGAGGCGGCGGGACTGCCTCGCCCACCGGCGCCCTCCGGCGTCCGCTCCGTGAAGGTCCCGCACGCGTACCCGATCTACACGGAATCGGTGGAATCCGCCTTTCGGATCATCGACACGTGGTTGAACGACGTACCGGGGCTGCTCACCGTGGGACGGCTCGGGTTGCTCGCTCACGACAACACGCACCATGCCCTTCGTATGGGGCTCGACGCGGCGCGCTGTGTCCGTGCCGACGGGACGATCGATCGGGAGGCGTGGGCGGGGCGTCGCGAGGCCTTTCGAGCTCACGTCGTGGAGGACTAGAATCGTGGCGAGCCGCCTGAAATCCGTCGAAGGAGTCGCGTCATGAGATGTCTCGTCACCGGTGGTGCGGGTTTCGTCGGCTCGCATCTCTGCGAGCGGTTGGCGGGTCTCGGGCACGACGTCGTCGCCTACGACGATCTGTCGACGGGATCCCGCGCGAACCTCGACACGCTCGACGGCACTCGCGGCTTTCGATTCATCCACGCGGACATCCGCGACGAAGCCTCGCTCGCGGGCGCGATGGCGGACGCCGATGCCGTGTGGCATCTCGCCGCCGCCGTCGGCGTCCGTCTCATCCTCGACAGCCCCGCACGTACGATCGAAACGAACGTCGAAGGCACGGCGTCGGTGCTCCGCCTCGCCGCCGATCGACGGGTGAAGACGCTGATCGCCTCCACCTCGGAGGTCTACGGCAAGAGCGAGAAAGTTCCGTTCCGCGAGGACGACGACGTCGTGCTCGGGGCCGTCACGCGATCGCGGTGGTCGTACGCCGCGTCGAAACTCCTCGACGAGTTCCTCGCCCTCGCGGCCCATGCCGAGCGCGGCGTTCCCGTCGTCGTCGCACGTCTTTTCAACACCGTAGGCCCCCGCCAATCCGGTCGGTGGGGCATGGTGTTGCCGCGCCTCGCCGAGCAAGCCCTTCGACACGCGCCCCTTACCGTGTTCGGAGACGGGTTGCAGACCCGATGCTTCGCTTCGGTCCACGACGTCGTGTCGGGATTGGTCGCGCTCATGGACACCGATCGCGCGGTCGGCGAAGTCGTCAACCTCGGCAATCCCGAGGAAATCACGATTCTCGAACTCGCGCGCAAGCTCGTCGACAGAACCGGAAGTCGGTCCGAAATCGTCCACATCCCCTACGACGAAGCGTTCCGCGAAGGATTCGAGGACATGCGGCGACGAGTTCCCTGCATCGACAAGGCTCGTGAGCTGATCGGCTTTACACCGCGAATCGGTCTCGACGCGATCATCGACGACGTCGTTCGCGACGTCGCGCGCCGCCAAAGGTCATGACTCCGACGCTCGGAAAGCGCATCTCCGACGGAGGCTTCGCGTTGTTGGCGCTGCTCGCCGTGGCGACGCTCGTACGCCTCGTCGCCCTCGACGCACCGCTGTGGCTCGACGAGATTCTCATGCTCGAAGACTTCATCCGCGCTCCGGCCGAGCGTGTGCTGACGACGTTTTCGAGCGACAACCATCATCCCCTCTACACGATCGTCGCGTGGATCTCCGCGGCGCTCCTCGGAGAGTCCGCCGCTTCGATCCGACTTCCCGCCGTCATGTTCGGCGTCGGCGGACTCGCACTCGCCTACGGACTCGGGCGACGCTTCCTCGACCGCGGGCCTTGCCTTTTCGCCGTCGCGTCCCTCGCACTCGCGCCGCAGCACGTTTGGTTCTCCCAAAACGCGCGCGGCTACACGGCCGTCGCCTTTTTCGCGCTTTGGGCGCTCGACACGTGGGTCGACGTCCTCGCCGGACGTCGAGAATCCCGACTCCCGTGCGCGACCGCGCTCGGGCTCGCGGTGTGGACGCACTTGACGGCGGTCTTTCTCGCGGCCGGGTGCGCCGTCGGCCTTCTCGTGGACCGGCTTCTCCCGGCCGAACGACGATCCGGCTCGCCGACGGCGGGCCGGGACGGCCTCGCGACGCTC
This sequence comes from uncultured Actinomycetes bacterium, assembly GCA_964559285.1. Lineage (GTDB taxonomy): Bacteria > Actinomycetota > Actinomycetes > S36-B12 > S36-B12 > CAZLHZ01. The sequence goes on from CAZLHZ010000225.1 coordinate 3,571, forward strand.
GCCGGGGCCTCCATCATCGGCTTCCTTCTCTACGCCCCCATGCTCGGCGACATGTACCGCTTCTTTCTGCGACCGGTCGCCGAGAAGCCCGACAGCCCGTGGCGCAGTCCGCTTTGGACCCTCGGCGAACTCGCCTCCGGCATCGGGGCGGGCTCCACGGCCCTCGGGGCGGTCATCCTCGTCGTCGGATTCGCCGCGTTGCTGCGCGGCTTCGGAGCCGTCCGGAACCGTGCGCCGGGACTCGGAATCGCGGTCGCCGCCCCCATCGTCCTCGCTCCGTTGGTGCCGTTCGCGCTCGGTCGTCACCTTTGGCCCCGGTTCTTCTTCGCGGAGGCCGCCCCGTGCGTCCTGATCGCGCTCTCGGGGGCCCTCGCGACCTTCCCCCCCCTCCGGCCTGCGGTGGCCCGCACGGCGGCCGCCCTCGCACTCGCGGCCGTGGCGATGCGGCTTCCCGGGGCGTACGCGCCGAAACAGGATTTCGAGGGCGCCGCGGCGTGGATCGCGTCCCAACCGGACGCGGGCTCTCCAATCATCTGCGTCGGAACGGCTTTTTGGGCTTTGCGCACGTCCGAGGGGGCGGTTTTCACCGGCGCGGACGACGCTGCCTCGTTTTCCGCCCTCCTCGATCGTGACGGGCGTAGTTTCGTCG
>CAZLHZ010000226.1:0-4218 GCA_964559285.1 uncultured Actinomycetes bacterium
GCGGGCAGCTGCGGTCGCCTCTGCTGCTCCCGGTGCAAAGCCGATTCACCTTTACAAGAACAACACCGACAACAAGGGCGCGTCCTACGGCTGTCACGAGAACTACCTGATGCGGCGTACCACCGCCTTCTCAGACATCGTGCGCCATCTCACGCCGTTCTTTGTGTCCCGACAGGTCATCACCGGGTCGGGTCGGGTCGGGCTCGGCCAGGACGGCAGGCGGCACGGATTCCAACTGTCCCAGCGCGCCGACTTCTTCGAGGCCGAGGTGGGTCTGGAGACGACCCTCAAGCGCCCCATCATCAACACGCGTGATGAGCCGCACGCCGACCCGGAGATCTATCGTCGGCTTCACGTCATCGTCGGTGATGCCAATCTTGCCGAGGTCTCGACATTCCTCAAGATGGGGATCACCTCGCTGATGCTCACGCTTGTGGAGGATGGCGCTGTCTCCCGAGATCTCATGCTCGCTGACCCGGTGCGCGAGATGCACCTGGTCTCGCATGACCCGGCGCTGAAGCATGAGATGCGGCTGCGCTCCGGGGAGCGGATGACGGCGCTGAACATGCAGCGGATCTATCAGCAGATGGCAGCGGCGTACGTCGCACGGCGGATGGGCTCCGATGTCGATGAGGCCACCGCCGAGGTCCTTGCCGAATGGGACCGGGTGCTCTCGGGGTTGGAGTCGGACCCGATGACGCTGGCACGGGATCTCGACTGGGTCGCCAAGCTCGCCCTGCTGGAGGGCTACCGCCGTCGGGACGGTGTGGACTGGTCGGATGCCCGCCTGCACCTGGTGGACCTGCAGTACTCCGACGTGCGCGAGGGTCGGGGACTCGCCCGCCGACTGGAGGCTGGGGGACACCTGCGTCGGATCACCACTGATACCCAGGTGCGGGAGGCGATGGGGACTCCGCCCGCATCCACCCGGGCGTGGTTCCGAGGGGAGTGTCTGCGCCGATTCCCCGAGGCGGTCGTGGCGGCCTCGTGGGACTCCGTGATTCTGGAGGCACCGGGATTCGAGGCACTGCAGCGGATTCCGACCCTCGATCCGCTGCGCGGCACCCGGGCTCATGTCGAGCACCTGTTCGAGCGATGCCGGACCGCGTCGGATCTGGTGTCGCAGCTTGCGGGACGCGACGGGTCGTGAGATCCCGGATAGGGTCGGCCTGAGAAGCACCACGGGAGGTGGCATGAGCACGCAGGGTGAGCAGCGACGGGTCTCACGTCAGGATCAGTCCGAGACGGTGGACGTTGAGCCGGCAGTCTCGACCGCGTCGCGCGATCGACTCGACGCGGATGTCGATGCGATCCTCGATGAGATCGACGAGGTTCTGGAGGAGAACGCCGAGGAGTTCGTCAAGTCCTTCGTCCAGAAGGGCGGACAGTGAACGATCGGTGGTCGACGCTCCCGGGAGCCTTCCGCAGCGTCGGGGGAGCGTCCTTCGCGGACTTCCTGCGCGGTGTCGCCCCGGAACTGCTCCCTGAGGCTCGCATGGGTCAACTGACGGGCGGTGCACATGGCGGGCTCGATGTGCCGCATGGCACGACGATTGTCGCGCTCGCCTGCGAGGGCGGAATCGTCATGGCCGGTGACCGACGCGCCACGATGGGCAGCATGATCGCCTCGCGTGATATCGAGAAGGTCTTCGCCGCTGACGAGCACTCCGTCGTCGGCATCGCCGGGGCTGCCGGCATCGCGGTCGAACTGGTCCGACTGTTCCAAGTGGAACTCGAGCATTACGAGAAGATCGAGGGTGCGCAGCTGTCCCTGGACGGCAAGGCCAACCGACTGTCCACCCTCCTGCGAGGCAATCTCGGCCTGGCTCTGCAGGGCCTTGCGGTCGTTCCCCTGTTCGGGGGCTTCGACGAGCAGCGTCGCATGGGGAGGATCTTCAGCTTCGACGTGACCGGTGGGCGCTACGAGGAGCAGGACTTCCACGCGGTCGGGTCCGGGTCGCTCTTTGCCCGCGGCTCCCTGAAGAAGCTCTACCGGCGCGATCTCACGCCGAGAGCAGCCGTCACCGCAGCGCTTGAGGCGCTCTATGACGCCTCGGATGACGACTCGGCGACCGGTGGACCCGATCTGGCGCGACGGATCTACCCGGTGGTGGCGCGCGTCGATGAGGCCGGCGTGCAGATCCTCAGCGAGGATGAACTCGCCCCCTACGTGGACGCGATCGTGGGGGCGCGGATGCGGCGGCCCGACGGACCTGGAGTTCGCGATCTGCCCGAGCCCACGCAGGAGGCCCGCTCATGAGCGTTCCGTTCTACGTCTCGCCTGAGCAGTTGATGAAGGACAAGGCGGACTACGCCCGCAAGGGCATCGCGCGGGGCCGCAGTGTGGTGGTCCTGCAGTACGACACCGGCATCCTCTTCGTCGCGGAGAATCCATCGCGTGCGCTCCACAAGATCTCCGAGATTTACGACCGCATCGCCTTCGCGGCGGTGGGGAAGTACAACGAGTTCGAGAACCTGCGCGTTGCGGGAGTCCGGCTCGCCGACCTTCGTGGCTACGCCTACGACCGCAGCGACGTCACCGGTCGGTCCCTCGCCAATGCCTACGCCCAGACCCTCGGGTCGATCTTCACCGAGACCGCGAAGCCCTATGAGGTGGAGATCGTCGTCGCCGAGGTCGGGCTGTCACCAGCAGACGACCAGCTCTATCGGCTGACCTTTGACGGATCTGTCGCGGATGAGCATGGCTATGTCGCGATGGGTGGCAGTGCCGAGGTCATCCAGGCCGCACTTGCCGAGCTCTGGCGCGAGGGACTCGACCTGACCGAGGCCGTGTCCGCCGCGGTGACGGCGCTCAGCCGAGATGGTGGGACCCCGCGCACCCTCGATGCCGGTCAGCTCGAGGTCGCGCTGCTTGATCGGACCAAGCCCCGGCGTACCTTCCGCCGCCTGTCCGCCCAGCGGCTCGGCGAGATTCTCGGCTCCGCCGGTCACCCTCAGGGCACTCCGGCTGCCTAGAGTGGGGTCATGGACCGCCGCATCTTCGGAATTGAGACCGAGTACGGCGTCACCTGCACCTTCCGCGGCCAGCGTCGACTGAGTCCGGATGAGGTGGCGCGCTACCTCTTCCGTCGAGTGGTCTCCTGGGGTCGCAGCAGCAATGTCTTCCTGCCCAATGGCTCGCGCCTGTATCTCGACGTCGGCAGCCACCCGGAATATGCGACCGCCGAGTGCGATGACCTCGTCTCCCTCATCACCCATGACCGGGCCGGGGAGCGCATCCTCGAAGGCCTGCTGGTCGAGGCGGAGCGTCGACTGGGGGAGGAGGGGATCGCCGGGGAGATCTACCTGTTCAAGAACAACACTGACTCGGCCGGCAACTCCTACGGCTGCCATGAGAACTACCTCGTGGAACGTCAGGGGGAGTTCGGTCGAATGGCCGATCAGCTCATCCCGTTCCTGGTCTCCCGGCAGATCGTCGCGGGTGCGGGCAAGATCCAGCAGACCCCGCGCGGCCCGGTCTACTGCGTGAGCCAGCGCGCGGAGCACATCTGGGAGGGCGTCTCCAGCGCGACGACGAGGTCCCGGCCCATCATCAACACCCGCGATGAACCTCATGCCGATGCGGAGCGCTACCGGCGACTGCACGTCATCGTGGGTGACTCCAACATGAGCGAGACGACGACCCTGCTCAAGGTGGCGTCCACGGACCTGGTCCTGCGGATGCTTGAGCACGGCACCGTCATGCGAGACCTCACACTGGAGAACCCCATCCGGGCGATCCGGGAGATCAGCCACGACATGACGGGACGTCGAACGGTGCGCCTCGCCAACGGCCGGGAACTGTCCGCTTTGGACATCCAGACGGAGTACCTCACCAAGGCGACGGACTTCGCGCAGCGGCACGGCCTGAATGCCCCGGGCACGGCGATCGGCCGCGCCCTTGACCTGTGGACCCGCAGCGTCGAAGCAGTTCGCACGGGTGAGTTGTCGGCCATTTCGACTGAGATCGACTGGGTCATGAAGTTGCAGCTCATTGAGCGCTACATGGCCAAGCACGACCTGCCGATGTCCTCGCCGCGCATCGCCCAGCTTGATCTGGCCTACCATGACATCACGCGGTCCCGGGGTCTGTACTACCTGCTCGAGCGTCGCGGCCTGGCAGCACGAGTGACCCGGGATGTCGAGGTCTTCGAGGCCAAGACGGTGCCGCCTCAGACAACCCGCGCCCGCCTGCGCGGCGAGTTCATCAAGCGAGCC
>CAZLHZ010000227.1:0-1948 GCA_964559285.1 uncultured Actinomycetes bacterium
GGTGCGCCCCGTTCCCCGCTGGTCGACGAGGAGCGTGTCGCGGCGCCTCATGAGTGAGCCGTACATCTCGGCGAACCACCAGGCCGACCCGGTGGTGCTGTAGCCCGGTCCGCCTTCGTGTGGCACGAGTACGCCGAGACTGGGACGTCCATCAGCACGGCGGGGGATCCAGGCGAAGCCGATGCTCACCCGTCCGCTCACTCGTCCGGTGGGGTCCCAGGGTCGTTCGATGCGGCCGCACCATGCGCGCGGTGCGACATCGCAGCGGTGCAGGTCCACGGTGCCGACGGTGAGTGACGGGGCGGACTCAGGGAGGGTCACTGCCTGTGCGGGTGCGGCTGCGATCGGTGACGTGGGCTCAAGTGTCAGGGTCATGGCGGTCACCAGAACTGCGATGACTCCGGCGAGGACGTTGCGCCGCGCACCTGTCATGCGGTCACGCTATAGCAGTGTGTTGCCCGATGGTGCCTGCGCTGCAGGGTTCGTTCGACGGCGAAGGGCGGCGCGAACGAGGAACACCATGGCGATTGCCAGGCCGATGAGCAGCAGGGCGGCGAGGATTGGCAGCAGAATCGCCGCGATGGATAGCGCGATCGCAGCGACATCCTCGAGGATGCTGAGCACCGGAGCAGCGACACCTCCGGTGGTCACGTTGGCAACGGGACGCACAGTGGACTTGACGGCGTGCACACCACCAGCGGTCGTGAGGCCGGCAATGACAGCAGCTGCGGCAGTCCAGGTGCTGTCCGGTGCCACCGCACCTGCGAAGAGCACGGCACCTGACGCGGGGCGAATGACGGTCTGCACGATGTCATTGATGGAGTCGACGGCGGGCACCTTGTCCGCGACGAACTCGACAATGAGCAGCACGGCGAGGATCGCGATAGCGGGCCATGAGCCGAGGACGTCGTAGGGCGGTTGCAGCGTGATGACATCAGCCCGCATGAGGATCGCGGCGATAAGCAGCGGAATGTAGGCGTTGAGACCGGCACTGGCGGCCAGCCCCATGCCCGTGACGATGACCAGGACCCCCGTCTCCATGGGGCGAGGCTAGTCGGTGACCGTGTCAGAAGCGGGCGGAACCACTGATCACGGTGACGCAGCCGCCACCGATCCACGTGTCATCACCATCGCGCTGCACGTGCACCCGTCCCGCGCGGTCAAGGCAGGTGCCCTGCACAGCGACATAGCGGTCGGGCAGTCGACCGCTTCCGATGAGCCACTGGGCGAGGGCGGCATTGAGCGAACCCGTGACCGGGTCCTCCGTCGGACCAGAGTTGACGGGGAAGAACGCGCGCACCTCGAGGTCCGCGTCGGACCCTGCCGCATGAAGACCGGCGACCCCGATGTCCATGCCCTTCAATCGCGCTGGATCGGGCGCGAGATCCAGTACATCCTGCGCTGACGCGAGCAGCAGCATGCGCCAGCCCGGACCGTTGTCCCCCCACTCGTGGGCGATCACCTGATCAGGGGCGATCCCGAGATAGGCCAGGACATCACTCAACTCCGAGTCGGCGAGGGGTCCGACGCGATAGCGCGGCGGGGCAGCAAAGGACAGGGTCCGCATCTGGGCGTCACGTCGGATCGGGACAAGACCGACCCCGCACTCCTGGACGATCATGTCCCCCTTCGGCACACCACCAGCCTCAAGCCAGGCATGGCAGGTCCCGAGTGTGGGATGCCCGGCAAAGGGAAGCTCCCGCCCAGGGCAGAAGATGCGCACCGAGTAATCCGCTGCGGGATCGGTGGGCGGACCGAGGAAGGTGGCCTCGGAGAGGTTGGTCCAGTTCGTGAACTCCTGCATCTGCTGAGTGCTCAGTCCGGCGGAATCGTGCACAACGGCCACGGGATTGCCGCGCAGGGCGGTCATCGTGAACACATCGACCTGGGAGAACCTGCGGCTGAGATCGGTCATGGGGGCCACGGTATGCGTAGCGTGACCGCCATG
>CAZLHZ010000227.1:1958-4210 GCA_964559285.1 uncultured Actinomycetes bacterium
CCTCGGCGACCTCGCCGTCATCGGGCTCATCGTCCTGTTCATATGGGTGGGCATGACGATGTATCACCTTGTCGCCGGATTGGCCGTGCTCGGCACGGGGATCGCCTCGGCTGGGCTCAGCATCGAAGGGGGATTTGATGCGGTCAGCGAGGCAGCCGCGCAGATCCCGCTGCTGGGCCCGGCGATCGCGAGCGCCTTCATCAAGGCCGGGCAGGCGACGGGCGCACCGCTCACCGCATTCGGGACCCAGATTGAGCAGACGGTCCTGCTCCTGGCCCGTGCCGTCGGCATCGTGACCGCTGTCCTGCCGATCATCGTGCTGCTGATCGCCGTCGTACCCCGTCGGGTGCGCGGAATCCGGGAGATGAGCGCGGCACGGATGTCCTCGGCGGTCGTGATGGCCGACCCGGAGCGGATGCAGATGCTCGCCATGCGTGCTGCCTTCGGCCTGCCCTTCCGAGACCTCGTGCGCTTCAGCACTGATCCCTTCGGTGATCTTGCCGCCGGCCGCTATGACGGCCTGGTCGCTGCGGCGCTCGCCGATGTGGGGCTTCGGCCGCGACAGCCTCGGGAGATCGACGTACGCACCTAGTCATCTTGCAGGTGTGACAGGCTTGGCGGTGACGAACCTGAGGAGGAGATATGCGCTGTGCCGTGACCGGGGGAGCTGGCTACATCGGATCGGTGACGACCGCACTCCTTGCCGATGCCGGACACGACGTCATCGTCATCGACAACCTCTCCACGGGACATCGCGATGCCGTGACGGTGCCGCTCGTCGAGGCGGATCTTCGCGACACCGATGCCATGGCCGAGGCCCTGCGCGGGGTGGATGCCGTCATTCATTTCGCGGCCAAGTCCATCGTGCCCGAATCCGTTGCCCATCCAGAGCTCTACTGGGATAACAATGTCGGGGGAACAACCTCACTGCTGACGGCGATGCGTCAGGCGGGAGTGCATCGGCTCGTGTTCTCCTCCACGGCTGCGACGTACGGCGATCCCGTGCGTGTGCCGATCGAGGAGGGTGATCCGACCGAGCCGACGAATCCCTACGGCCAGACCAAGCTCGCTACCGATCACGCGATCAGCGCGCAGGCGGCCGAGGGATGGCTGGCGGCGGTGAGCCTGCGCTATTTCAATGTGGCCGGAGCGCACGGTGATCTGGGTGAGCGACATGATCCGGAGACGCATCTCATCCCCGTGGTGCTCGGCAATCTTGATGTGGCAGGTGCCGCGCCAGTGCGCGTCTTCGGCACCGACTGGACCACACCGGATGGCACATGCGTGCGGGACTACGTCCACGTGGTGGACCTGGGGCGCGCCCACCTGCTGGCCCTCGATGTGCTGGCGACCGGTCACCACGAGATCGTCAACCTCGGCTCGGGCAGTGGCTACTCCGTGCTCGAGGTCATTCATGCGGTGGAGCGGGTGACCGGTCTGACGGTGCCCTGGGAGGCGGCACCTCGACGGGCTGGAGATCCGCAGACCCTCATCGCCTCGATCGAGAAGGCCGGCACACTTCTCGGATGGGAGCCGAGCCGGTCGCTGGACGACATGATCCGCGATGCCTGGCGGGTGCTGCGCACTAGGCCTCGGCAAGGGCCTTGAGTGAGACGAGGGATTTCGCGATCCAGATGCTCGGGGCACGCAGATCCCGCGCCATCGGGGACAGGGCGGCGAACCATCGGACGCTGCGCAGATCATCGGACTCGGTGACCAGCGTCGAGTGATCATCCAGCGGCTCAAGCTCGTAGCGCCAGCGGTTGCCGAGGAGATGGCACCAGGCGATCCGGCGATCGGGCTCGAACTCCACGACGGTGCTGGTGATCCGATAGCGCACCCCGATGCGCATGTCCATCCCGAAGCGGTCGCCGAGGGACAGGCGCTCCGGGCCGCGGATGGCACGCTGCACCGAGCCGGACCCGTCGAACTCGTGATGGCGACGCGGCTGGCGGATGATGTCGAAGATGAGCGATGCGGGGGCATCGATGCGGATGCGTGCCGAGATGAGGCGCGGTTCCCCGGTGTCGAGGATCTCTGCACGAGGTCGATCGGTCATGGTGCACTCCTGTGCAGGTGCGGGACGGGGCGAAGCATCTCCTGATACAGCTGGCCGGCCCGTCGTGTGCTCGGCTTCGGGGCTCCGTGACGACCATAGCCGAGGCGCTCATACGCGGCGATCGCGTTTGTGTTCTCCGGCCGCCCACCGAGACCCTGAACACCCCAGTCCTCCTCGCGGCAGATGGCATCAA
>CAZLHZ010000228.1:0-3708 GCA_964559285.1 uncultured Actinomycetes bacterium
TCACCCGTCGGGACACCCGACCGGCCGCGCTGGGTGCCTGGATCGTGGCCCTGGCTGCCGCTGCTCTCGGCCTCGTCGAGATCACCTCGCGCGTCGTACCCCCGTCGGTGAGCAGTGAGCTCGTGCCGTGGCCGGGCGGAGCGACCCTCGTCCTCGGTCTGGCCCTCGTCATGGCCGCGGCCATCGCCGGTGACGGCCTGACGGTCCGGGTCGCCGGGGGCAACTTCGGCTGGCGTCAGCCGGTTGCGCTCGTCCTCACCATCGTCGCCGCCATCGCGCCGGTCGCGCTCGCCGCGGCCTGGCTCATCGGCGGCGTCGCCGATCCGCTGCGCCGTGGCCCGGTCACCGAGCTGCCGGCCTTTGTCGCCGCCGACGCCGACGGATCGCAGCGTCCGCGCACCCTCGTCCTGCGGCCCATCGGTCCCGCCCTCATCGACTACACCCTCGTCAACGGCTCCGGGATGACCCTCGGCGACGCCGACGTCGCACCCGATGCGGCCCAGTGGCGGGATCTCGATGCCTGGGTGTCCGCCCTGGCCGCGGGACGAGCCGGGGACGAGGTTCCCGTGCTTGCGACGTACGCCGTCCGCTATGTGCAGGTCGTCCAGGGCCAGGTGGCGACCGACGGGGTCATCGCCACCCTCGACTCCCAGCCGGGACTGCGCCGCCTGTCCTCCGCTGAAGGGGCCTCGCTGTGGCGGGTCGACGGGGTCACCTCGCGCTTCCGATTCGCGCCGACGGGGGAGAAGCCCGAGGGCCTCGTCGGGGTCGCCGGGCCGGGGTGGACCGAGTCGGGGCCGATCGTGGAGTGGGCGAAGATCGATGACCGCCCAGGCACGCTCGTTGTCGCCATGCAGACCGAGGCCGGATGGCGGGCCGCCGGACCCACCGGTGATCTGACGTCTGTACCCGCCCCGGAGGGCACTGGTGCGGCGTGGGCTCAGGCCTTCACCGCGCCCACTGAGCCGGGCATCGTCCGCGTGTGGTTCGACAACGAGGACCGGTCGCGCTGGCTGTGGATCCAGCTCGGCGTGCTCATCCTTGCCGTCATCCTCGCTCTGCCGGGCCGCCGCGCCACCGAGGCGGATCCGGACCTGGATGTGACGGAGGTCGTCGAGGAGCCCCAACCCCGCACGAGACGCCGACGGGAGGTGCGCTCATGACCGACGAGAATCCGCCCGGCCAGCCCGGGTCCGAAGACGATTCCTGGCGCACCCGCTCCCGCAACGCCGACCAGCGGCATGCGCAGACCCGCCGCGAGCGTCGCCGGGAGCGGCGACGCGCGCAGCGGACCGCCGTCGTCGAGCCGGCGCGTCGCGGCATTGCTCTCACCAGCGCCGTGGCCGTCGTCCTCCTGCTCGGGGGCATCGCCGCCGGTGTCGCCATCGCCCCCGAGGGCTCCTTGGCTCCCGATGTCCCGATCGAGCCGGTCATCGAGCCGGTGGGCTCCGCCGAACTTGTCTGCCCCGAGCCAGGCTCCTTCCTCGGCGCGATCGTCGTGCCGGGGCAGCCCGGTCAGGATCGCCCCGGAACCGGCGCCCTCATTCCGTTCCCGGGCTCCGATCAGGTGGATGTGCCGATCACGACCATCGGGAGCGAGGTCCGGGTCAGCGGCACCGCCCTCCCCCCCATCGTCGTGGGCGCTCAGGGTGGCTTCGCTCCCGGACTGATTGCCGACCAGCGCAACGGGGTGCTGGAGGGACCGACTCGTGGGCTGAGCTCCATGGCCTGCACCCCCGCAGGGTCGTCGTTCTGGTTTGTCGGGGCCTCGTCGACCCTAGGTCGCGCCGCGCGTATCCACCTCGTGAATCCAGAGAGTGCCCCGGCCGAGATCGATATTGAGGCCTTCGGTCCTGATGGACCGCTCCCGGCGGTCGCCGGACGCGGGATCATCGTTCCGGCGCGCTCGGTCGACATCGTCAAGCTCCCCCTCATCGCGCCTGCGCAAAGGGTCGTCGCGATCCATGTCATCTCCCGCTCGGGACGCATTGCGGCCTCCGTCGACGAGATCGACAACGACGGCCAGATCGCCCTCGGCTCAGACTGGTTGCCGGCGGCGGCACCCCCGGCCACCGTCGTCAGCGTGCCGGGCGTCCAGGGCAACACGGGCCCGCGCCTGCTGTCGATCCTGGCGCCCGGTGATCGCGATGCCACGGTGCGACTTCGCCTGCTCACGGAGGAGGGTTCCTTCGTCCCGGCGGGTCTGGAGAGCATCGACGTGCCTGCCGGACAGGTCGTGTCGATCGACCTCGCGCTTGTCCTCGCGGGTCGTCGCTCGGCAGCCGTGCTCACCTCCGACCAGCCGATTGTTGCGGGGCTCCGGCAGACCCGCCTGGGTACCTCAAGTTCGGACTTCTCCTTCACGGCCGGAAGCCTTCCCCTGACCGGGCCGTCTGCTCTCGTGGCGGTCCCAACCTCCACCACCATTCGCACGGTGGTCACTGTGTCGAGCATTGACGGTGCCACGCTCGACCTCAGTGCGGTCCCGGTGCTCGAGGACGGAACCGCGGCTGCACCCGTGGCGCAGGGAACCCTCACCGTGGCGCAGGGAAGCGTGACGATCCTCGACACTCAGGTGACCCCGTTCACCGGACTGCCGGAGGGCACGACGCGGGTCACCCTCGTGCTCACCCCGCAGGCCGGATCCGGGGCCTACGGCGTCGGGCACACCTTCCTCACCGGCACGACCGAGGGGCCGCTCGTCACCGGCTACCCGTGGGCTCCACTGCGTGTCACCGTGTCCCTGCCGCAGACGCGGGAAGACCTGTCTGTCGGCGTACCCGTCACCTGATGCCGTCAGCGGGGCGACACAGCACGATGCCGGTTCCCCTGCCTCCCGCATCGTCTGTTGCTCGCTAGGGTCTAGCGCTATGAGCCTGGGCCGTCGCTGCTCCAAGCCGTCGTGTGCGCGACCGGCGGTGGCGACGCTCACCTATGTGTACGCCGATTCCACGATCGTCGTGGGTCCGCTCGCCACCTATGCCGAGCCGCACTGCTACGACCTGTGCCAACCGCATGCGGATCGCTTCGTGGCCCCGCGCGGCTGGGAACTGGTGAAGATCACGCGCGATCCGCAGGACCTGCAGCCCAGTGGTGAGGATCTGGCGGCCCTCGCCGATGCCGTGCGCGAGGCGGCTGTCGCGATGCGCCCCACGGCCGACGCGCGGCCGGGCGACCTGCCACCCAGACCCGGTCGCCGAGGGCACCTGCGGGTCCTGCCGCGCGGTGATGACTGACCCGATCGGGTGAACTCCCTGCCACCTCACGCGGCACGCCGGGTGCGTCCACGCCTGCAGCGTCGGTAGTCTGCGAGGCAGTCCATGCGGGCCGTGAACCGCGCTCAGCTCATCGATCTCGGAGGTGCCATGCGTTCGGCTGCTGCCCGCGGCATGGCCCTCCTCATCATGAGTGCAAGCCTGGTCTTGCCCGCCCGGCTGATCCCGGCCTCAGCGCGCCCGATGCCGCTCCCCGGCGGTGAGCCGCGACTGTCAGCTGGCTCCGGGACGACGACGGGTCCATCCACCGCCGGCACAAGCACCGCCGGCACGAAGCCCACGTCGACGCCGCGACGGGATCCGTCGATCCCCGCACCAAGTTCGGGTCTGGTGCGCGCCGCACTCGCGGACTTCGCTGCCGGACCGCACGGTGGACAGTGCAAGGGGGGGTTGCCGCTCCTTCCCAGTTATGCCCGCCGCGGCGTGCTGGGTT
>CAZLHZ010000228.1:3718-4189 GCA_964559285.1 uncultured Actinomycetes bacterium
CGGCGGCTACACCACCGCCTATGCCAAGGCCGGCTACGTCAAGGTGACCTCGGATCAGGCCCGACGCGGCGACATCATTCAGTTCTACTGGGACGAGTGGTCGACGGACTACGGCATCCACACCGCGATCCTCCTCGAGCGCCCCCACCACGGGGGTGCGCAAGTCATCGACTCCAACTGGGTGGCCTACGAGAAGATCGGGATTCACTGGCTCGACATCGCCGGACGACTCGCTGAGAGTCCCGGGCTCAAGGTGTCCTACTGGCGCTGGTCCGGCTGATCCAGCTGATGCGGTCACGACGTCTCAGATGATCTCGTGCGTCAGCGTCCCTGCACTGCCCGTGTGACCTAGGCTGCACATCGGCCGTGTGCCGCGGCCGGATCCCATCGTGGGCGGAGGCGTCATGGCCTGGAAACGTGTGGAGCGGGTGTTGGCGGTTGTGGGTGCGGCTGTGGTTCTGGTCGTGGGTT
>CAZLHZ010000229.1:0-4181 GCA_964559285.1 uncultured Actinomycetes bacterium
TGACGAGCGCCGCCACCTCTCCTCCAGCTAGCACATAGTCTCCGAGGGAGACCTGCTCGACCGGCACCCGGGAGGCCATGTGCTCGGCCACCCGCGCATCGATGCCCTCGTAGCGCCCGCAGGCGATCACCAGCCAGGGCAGCCGCGACCACCGGTCGGCATCAGCCTGGGTCATCGGGGTTCCCGATGGAGTCGGGATGAGCAAGGTCGGCGGATCGCTCGCACCACTCCGTCCGACGATCGCGTCGAGGCATTCCCCCCACGGTTCCGGCCGCATCACCATCCCTGGACCGCCGCCGTAGGGCGTGTCATCCACCGTGCGATGGCGGTCGTGGGTGTGGGCCCGCAGGTCGTGGATACCGACGTCGAGGATCCCGGACTGTCGCGCCTTCCCCACGAGGGAAAGATCGAGCGGCGCGAGGTACTCGGGGAAGATCGTGACGACGTCGATACGCATCTCAGGACAGCCCGGCCTCAGGGTCGAGCAGGCCCTGAGGCGGCTCGATGACGACGTACCCATCACGGATGTTGATCACCGGCACAATCGCCGTCACGAAGGGGACGAGCACCTCGCGCTTATCCGTCAGGCAGCAGGCCAGCAGATCATGTCCGGGAAGGTGAATGACCTCGGCGACGACACCGAGCGCGGCTCCGGATCGGTCGCGCACCTGCAGTCCCTCGAGGTCCGTGTCGTAGTACTCGTCGTCCAGCAGCACGTCAGGGCGGGCACCCCTCACCACTGACAGCAGGATCCCGCGCAGACCCTCGGCTGCGGTTCGATCATCGATTCCCGCGAAATGGACGAGGAGGCGGCCGGAATGCCACCTCGTCGACGTCACGGTGAGCGGCGGCCTGCGACCACCGTCCACGGTCACCTGCACGCCCGGCGAAAACCGTTCATCGGGGGAATCCGTGCGAGGTTCGACACTGACCTCGCCCTTGAGGCCGTGGGCGCGACCGATGCGCCCGACGACGACGAGGGCGTCCGGATCAGCGTTCGTCAACGTCGAGGAAGTCGATCCGCACCTGACGCTGGCCGGCGAGCGCGCCAACGACTGTGCGAAGCGCCGCCGCCGTGCGTCCGGAACGACCGATGACTCGACCCATGTCCTCGGGATGGACGACCACGAGGAGCGTCTCACCGCGACGCTGGGAGCGTGTGCGAACCGACACGTCGTCGGGATGGTCCACGATGCCCCGGACCAGATGGGCCAGCGCGTCGACGATCACCTCAGGCCTCGGGGCTGTCCGCGCTGTCCGAGTCGACCGCCATGGCCTGCTCGATGGCCTCGTCACGTGCCTCGACCGCTGCCTCCTCGGCCGCGACCTCAGCAGCGGCCTCCGACACGGGGGCGGCCGCGACAGCAACCGTCTCCACCGGAGCGGCAGCCGGGGCCTCGACCTTCTTCGGCTTCGGAGCCGCCTTGGGCTCGCTCGCCGCCTCCTTGGCCGCCACCTCGAACACCGCGGCACGGGACGGCTTGGCCTCGGCCACCCGGAGGGTGCCTTCGGCACCCGGCAGGCCCTTGAACTTCTGCCAGTCGCCGGTGACCTTGAGCAGGGCGGTCACTGCGTCCGTCGGCTGAGCGCCGACACCGAGCCAGTACTGCGCGCGGTCCGAGTCGATGCGGATGAGGCTCGGCTCCTCCATCGGGTGGTAGAGGCCGATCTCCTCGATCGCACGGCCGCCGCGCTTGGTGCGCGAGTCGGCGATGACGACGCGGTACTGCGGGTTGCGGATCTTGCCGAGCCGCTTGAGCTTGATCTTGACGGACAAAGGTTCACGTCTCCTGGAGGGCATGTGCGTCAGCCGGCGGCGCGTGGGGACACGCTGCTCACTGACACTGGTGCGGACGGGCTGCGGGAGAGAGGGGCCCGCCGACCCGGTTCGTCCCACAGATTGTGCCAGAGACCGGCCCCACCGGCCGCATCGGGTGACCTCAGGATCCGCCGAGGAGGTTGCGCAGCTCGGGTGGGAGCTCGAACTCGGCTCCGTCCGACGGGACGGCCGCACCCTCCGCGGCGCGTTTGGCCGGGTTGCCGCTGCGACTCTTCTTCCCCTGGACGGGTCGGGGGGCTGAACGACCCTTCGACTTCTTGCCGCTCCCGCCACCGAGCCCGGGCGGCAGCCCGGGTGCGCCGCGGCCGGAGCGCATCTGGCGCATCATCTTCTGCGCCTCCCCGAATCGCTCGACGAGGCCGTTGACATCGCTGACGCTCGTTCCTGAGCCGCGCGCGATGCGCGAGCGGCGCGAGCCGTTGAGGAGCTTCGGGTCGGCACGCTCGGCCGGGGTCATCGACTGGATGATCGCGGACACTCGGTCGATCTCGCGCTCGTCGACGTTGTCCAGCTGCGCCTTCATGTCCCCCATGCCCGGGAGCATGCCGAGCATCTTGCCCAGCGACCCCATCTTGCGCAGGGACTGCATCTGGGAGAGGAAGTCCTCGAGGGTGAAGTCCTCGCCCTTGGCGACCTTCTGAGCCATGCGCGCGGCCTCATCCGCCTCGAAGGCGCGCTCGGCTTGCTCGATGAGCGTGAGGACATCGCCCATGTCGAGGATTCGTGAAGCCATGCGGTCCGGATGGAAGGCCTCGAAATCCTCCGGCTTCTCCCCCGTCGACGCGAACATCACGGGGCGACCGGTCACCGTGACGACGGACAGGGCAGCACCGCCGCGGGCGTCGCCATCAAGCTTGGTGAGCACGACCGCGTCGAATCCGATCCGATCCGCGAAGGTCTCGGCCGTGCGCACCGAGTCCTGGCCGATCATCGCGTCCAGCACCAGGAGGATCTCGTCCGGGGAGACGGCATCGCGGACTGCGGCCAGCTCGGCCATCAGGGCATCGTCGATCGCCAGTCGGCCCGCGGTGTCGACGATGACGAGGTCGTGCACGCGATGGCGAGCCAACTCGAGCGAGTCGCGCGCGACCCGGACCGGGTCACCCACACCGCTGCCCGGCTCAGGTGCGTAGACCGGCACACCCACGCGCTCGCCGACGACCCGGAGCTGATCAACCGCGTTGGGACGCTGCAGGTCAGCAGCGACGAGCAGCGGCGTATGACCCTGCTGGCGCAGGTGGAGGGCGAGCTTGCCGGCGAGAGTGGTCTTGCCCGCACCCTGCAGACCGGCGAGCAGGATCACCGTCGGAGGCGTCTTGGCCAGACGAAGGCGGCGGGTCTGGCCGCCGAGGATCGTCACCAGTTCCTCGTGGACGATCTTGACGACCATCTGCGCGGGGTTCAGCGCCCGCGACACCTCGGCTGACAGGGCCCGCTCGCGCACGCGCGCGGTGAAGTCACGCACCACCGGCAGGGCGACATCCGCATCGAGCAGGGCGACCCGAATCTCGGCCACGGTCGCATCGACATCGGCTTCGCTGAGCCGACCCTTGCCACGCAGGGATCGGAAGGTGCTGGCAAGGCGCTCCGACAGGCTGGCGAACAGGGGAACCTCCAGGGACGAGAGGTCGCCAGCCTAGCCGTCACTCGCGGCACCGCCGCGTGCAGCCGCAGCCAGCCGCCGCGTCACAGCCTCCAATGCGGCACCGCGCACGGGTTCACCGTGCCCGTCGACGATGTAGAACGCATCGACCGCCTCACTGCCAAGCGTCGACAGGCGGGCGGCCGTCACGGCTGCACCCTCCTCGGCGATGGCGCGCAGCAACCGGAAGAGCAGTCCGGGTGCATCGTGGGCGCGGACCTCGACGATCGTGGCGCGCGAGGACCCGGTGTCGTCGACGAGGACGACCGGTGGAGCCCACGCCATCCGCGGGGGGTACGCCGCTGCCCGGGCGTCCAGCGCCCGCGAAAGATCCAGCGATCCGTCGGCCACGCGTCGCAGGTCCTCACGCACCCGATCCAGGCCCGGCGGGTCGCCGAAGAGCGGGCGGGCCCGCAGGTGCAGGCGCAGCACTCGGATGTCGCCGGGCATCCTGGTGCCACCGGGCATCCGGCTCCGATCGGCAGGCAGGGTCCAGGTGACGACGTCGGCTGATCGGATCTCCATGCGATGCAGCGACATGACTCCCGCAATGTCCGCGAGGAGGCCCGCGCGGTCGGCCGCGACCACCTCCAGCTGCCAGCACTCCTCGTCAGGAACCTGCCGCAGCAGGGGTTCGGCCGGCTCATCCGCCAGTGAGGGTGGCGGGGGTGGGAGGTCGTCAGACTCATCCGTGGATCC
>CAZLHZ010000230.1:0-4177 GCA_964559285.1 uncultured Actinomycetes bacterium
GCATCTGCATGATGCTCTTGCCGTCCACCACCTCGTCGCCGTCGGTGCGCCGCACGCTCACCGCGCTGGCGTACGCGTTGGCCATGTCCACGAACGCCATCGCGGGCCGCGCGTGCAGCCCCAGCGAATTCAGGATCGTCGTGCGTGCGGTGGGCACGTGCGGCGGGGCCTCAGCGCTGCTCGGTGGCGCTGTCGGCCTCCTCCAGCAGCGCCCACACCTCGGCCGCGTTCTTGGCCTGGCGCAGGAAGCGCCGGAACTTGTCCTGGGTGAGCACGCCGAAGATGCACTCCATGGCGTCGATGTGCTCCTCGGGCTTCTCCTCGGGCGAGAGCAGCAGGAACACCACGTGCACCAGCTGCTTGTCCAGCGCCTGGAACTCCAGACCGCCGGTGCTGATGCCCACGGCGGCGAAGACGCGCTGGACGTCGGGCGTCTTCACGTGCGGCGCGGCCACGCCGTGGCCGAACCCCGTGGAGCCCTTCTTCTCGCGCTTGATGACGGCCTTGGCCAGCTCGTCCACCATGGCCGGCTTCACCGCCCCGGCCGCGGCCAGCGCGTCCACCAGCTCGCGGATCGCGTCGTCCCGCTTCGTGGACTTCAGCGGGCTGACGATGGCCTTCTGGACGACGATATCGCGGAGCTTCATGGGTCGCAGCAGGTTACAGCAACGCCCGCCGCCCGTCCCGGGGCGGGGAGGGGCGGCGGGCGTGTCGTTGCGCGCGGGGCGTCCTGCGGCTCAGCGCATGCGCCGGCGGCCGGATGCCATGTGCTTCTTGGCCCCGCGGAGCTGGTCCTTCCACTCGTGCAGCTGGCGCACGGCGCGGTCGGTGACCAGGTCGATGCAGGCGTAGAGGTTGCGGTGGTTGCTGTTGGCCACGAAGTCGCGGTGATGCTCGACGTCGCTCATCACCTCGACGTGGTAGCCGTTCGGGACCCGCTCGATGACGACGCGGATCTCCTGCAGGCGATCGAAGAAGTGGGGCAGCTTGGCCATCTTCCGATGGACGTACTCGCGGATGGCCTCGGTGAGGTCCATGTGCTTGGCGCTGATGGTGACGTGCATTGCATTTCCACCTTCGTATCTGGAACGGGCCCAGGGAAGCGGGGCCGCACGGTTTCCGGGCCGATCGAAGCCGTGCGGTCGTTGTCGGGGGGGTCGCGGGGGTTCACGGACGCCTGGTCGTCCATGCGCAGGGTCATCTCCAGGCGGTCGGTGCCGCGGCGAACCACCACGGCCACCTCGGGGGCGCCCAAGGCGCCCACCGCGGCGTCCCATTCGCGCACCGAGCGCACCGGGGCGCCGGCCAGCTGCACGATCACGTCGCCGGGCTTGATGCCCGCGCGCTGCGCGGCCGAGCGGCGGTCCACCTTCGTGACCTTCACGCCGTCGGGCACGCTGGTCACCTCGACGCCCACCGAGCGCCGCATGGCGTTCGCGCTGTTCGCGACGGCCGGACGCTTCAGCACCCACGTGCGCCACTCCTCCTCGACCTGCGCGAGCGGCTTGCCGAAGACCTCCTCCATCGCGCGGCGGCCGGTGGCGTCCTGCTTGAAGGTCTCGGTGTAGCGGCGGTACCACTGGCGCAGCTTGCCCACGTCGGCCATGAACTCGAACATCGAGCGTGCCTGCGGGTAGAGCGCCTGGCTGCGGCGCATGAACGCGTCGGGGTCCATCGCCATCAGCTGCGCGAAGGGCGCCTGGCCGCGCTTCGCGGCAAGTTCGCGCGCCTGGTTGTGGCGCGGGTTCGGCTGGAACTCGATCGATCCGTCGGGCTTCAGGTCGTAGGTCTCGTAGAGCGCGGCCAGGCCTTCCTGCACCCAGATGGGGTGCGCCTGGTTCAGGCGCTCCATGTGCCCGAAGTGCATGGCGTGCGTGAATTCATGGCGCAGCACGGTGCCGATGTCGGCCGAGACCAGCCGGTGCTGCGGGTGCTCGTACATGCCGCTCGTGGTGGCGCTGCCGTTGAAGATCGCCTTCACGTCGGCGGGCGTGGCGATGGCCACGAACACCTGGTACCCGGGCGGCGCGGCGAAGAGCGTGGCGGCCTGCTGGTCGGCCTGCGCGGCGATCATGGCCAGCATCTCGGCCTGGCTGGTGTCGTCCAGGCAGGTGGCAAGCAGCAGGCGGTGCTTGGTGTCCTGGCCGTAGCGGTAGGCCGTGTCGCCGTGCACGCGGCGCCACTCGTCGAACTGCTTCTGCGCGAGCGTGTCGCGCGTCACCGGGTCGGCGGGCGCCAGCGTCGCGGGATCGGCGGGCGTGTCCGGGAACGTGGCGGGCGCGGCGGGCGGCGTGTTCTTGCGCCCGGGGCCGGCAGGCGTGCCCGGCGGCGGCGCCATCGCCAGTGCCCCGGCACAGGCCAGGATGACGGACGCATGGCACGCGATCAGGCGGGCGGCGGCGCGCATCTGCTCGAAACGCTACGCGTGAACGCCGAAACAGTTTCGTGCCATGCCAGGATTTCCGGTGAAGTTCTATGCATTCCGACCGAGGCGAATCGATCCGGTATTGCCGGTTGCAGCGCCCGCCCGTCATTCTCGAGCGGGCGACTCATCGGACTGGACGATCGGTTCGGCCGCGGGGCCGTCGACCGCTGCGGGATTGCCTTGCGAGCCTTCGAGCGCGATGGAATGAACGGCAGCGACTCGGGCAAGGAATTCGTCATGCGAGCCCTCGATCGCGGCGTACGCCGGCGGCGCCGACCGTCGTGGACCGCAGATTCGCACTTCCATCGCGTCGATGCGCGCCATCCTCGCGGCATTCCACACGATCTCGTCCAGCTGCAGCCATTGAGCGCAGATCCTGGCTTGAACGGTTTCAGCCTCGCAGTCCTCGCTGCAGGGCGATCCGTCGATGCGGCCAGAGAGCGAATCCGAAGGCTGTCCGCTGGCAGCCCGTTGGATGTCGCGACATGCGCGCCTTCGCGCCAAGCATGTCTCGTTCTGCATCGAAACACTCACGAACGTAGCTATCCAGGCCTCGCTCGCCAGTATCGCGCGCTTCGTGGCTTCGACAGCTGCGCGTCGGGGTCGCGGTCCGGCAGCGCATGTGATGGAACCTCTTTCTCTTGCGTCCCTCGCTGCGTCGTCGAGTTCCGCGCAGTGTGCTCGGTACCTCTCGCGCCAGAGCGGTTCCATCGCGACCCAATACCGTCGGGCGGTCGATTCGATCTCGTCGTAAACAGGCGAGTCCCGGCCTACTCGGGCCAACATGAAGGCCCCGAGATCGAATCGTGCGCCTTGGAAGAGCGATGGCATCTGCGTCACCCGCAGCGCCACGAGTCGTGCTTGCACGGCCTTGACCTCGTCGTCGGCCGACGACCGCCCGCACATTTCCGCAAGGCTGCGGATCAGGTTGTTCTCTCGCTCGATTCGCCGTTCAACAGCGCGGTTGCGCCTCTGAATCGCCGTTTGGAACAAGTCGATGTCGCCGGGGGGCGACCCCCCGCGCTGACTTGCAGGCAGTGCCTCGCACAATTCCTCTGCCATCCGTTCGATTTCCCGGAATTCCCCAGCGGTCGCGCGACTCTCCGCGTCGGCCCAACGGGAGATCGCGAGTTGGGCCGCCAGGAGTTCGTCAGGAGTGGCGGACCATCGCTCTGCGATCGAGAGAAACAGCGCGGTTTCCGGGGGCTCAGGGATAGACAGGTTGAGGCGAGGCTTTGCCGGATCGACTGGCGAATAGCCAGCGTTGTTTGGCGGTGCTTGGACGCCATCGAACCCAAGCGCCATCCCGATCGCGAGTGCCGCGCCGGCGCCGCCGACCAGACGTGCAGGGAGGGCAATCTGCCAGCGCCCTCCCGTCGTCAGGGGGGGACGTGTCGCCCAGGATCGCAGGCAAGCAGGAGTGATCGCCGCCAAGACTTGCCAAGGCGAACGGCGCTTGAAACACCCGGAGGGTCGCTGATTGGTCCCCATGCCGGGAATGTATCGCAAGGCCTCAGCGCCGCGATGGTCCGTGATCGAGCGCTCGTATCGCCATCCCCACCGCCTCCGGGTACGCCGCGCATTCCTCGGCGAAGACCCGCGCAGCCAGGCTGGCCACGGTGTCGCCGGGCAGCACCGGGCAGCGGCGCTGCACCAGCACGGCGCCGTGGTCGTATTCCTCGTCCACCCAGTGCACGGTGCAGCCGCTCTCGGTGCGGCCCGCGGCCAGGACGGCGGCGTGCACGCGGTCGC
>CAZLHZ010000231.1:0-4173 GCA_964559285.1 uncultured Actinomycetes bacterium
AGATGATGTACGAGCTGCGTGACATCGGCTTCTCCACCTGCGTCGGCATCGGTGGCGATCCGATCATCGGAACCACTCACATTGATGCCCTGGCAGCCTTCGAGGCAGACCCCGACACCAAGGCCATCGTCATGATTGGCGAGATCGGTGGCGATGCTGAGGAGCGGGCAGCGGCCTTCATCAAGGACAACGTCACCAAGCCGGTCGTCGGCTATGTCGCCGGGTTCACCGCTCCCGAGGGCAAGACGATGGGCCATGCGGGCGCCATCGTCTCCGGATCATCGGGCACGGCCGCGGCCAAGCAGGAGGCGCTTGAGTCCGTCGGGGTGCGGGTGGGCAAGACGCCGAGCGAGACCGCTCGGCTCATGCGGGAGGTCATGTCCTGACCGATCGCCGGGACCGGAACTCCGCGAGCGATCGCCCGCGGGGTCGGCTGCCGGACCCGGACGACTCCGACGACCTCGACCCGCGATCGGGGCCGTGGATCGCGGTCATCGCCGTACCCCTCACCGGAGGTGCGGCCCTCGGACTGACCGGCATTCCCATCCTCGTGGGCTGGACCGCATCAGCGGGATCCCCGTGGCTGCAGTCTGTGCGTGCCGTCGGTGTGGCGTGGCTGGCGGCTCTCAACGTGCCGGCGCGCATTGACGGTGTTCCTCTGTCGCTGCTGCCGGTCGGCTGGTCGATCATCACGATCCTGCTGCTCATCGCATGCGGTCGCTGGCTGGCCTCGCGCGTGCAGCCTGATCACGCAGGTGAGGTGGTGGCGACGGCCGCGTGGGGTGCGGTCCCGCTCGCGGCGGGTGCAGTGGCTGTCGCGTTTGCTGTCTCCGACAGCACCGTCGCGATCTCGCCGGCACGGGCGGGTCTGCAGGTGTTCGTTCTCGCGCTCGTCACGCTGAGCCTGGCGATCGGACGGGCCAGCAACATCCCGCTGTCTGATCTCGTGGCCCTGCCGGCGCGTGCCACGGTGCGGATCCTCACGGCCGGTGGGATCGCTGCAGCGGTCGTCATGGCCACCGTTGCGGCGGCACTCACCACGGCCGCACTCATCGCCAACCTCCCGGCCGTGGCGGCTGCGATGTCGACGCTCACCTCGGATCCCGGTGCCGCTCCACTCGTGCTCGTGCTCAGCCTCGGCTACCTCCCCGCTGCGTGCGGTTGGACCCTGGCCACCCTGCTCGGTGTGGGTCAGCCCGTGTCCCTCGGGCTTGACGGGGTTCCACCGCTGCCCATCGTCGTCGGTCACGCGATGGCACTTCCCCCGATCGCCCTCGGGGTCGGCGGCGCGCTCGCCGGCCTCCTCGCGGGCATCGTGGCCGGCCGGATCGCGCTGCGTCGAGCCACGGTCACCCCGCGCTGGACCGAGCGGATCCTGCTGGCGGTCGGCATGGGCATCGTGGCGGCGATCTGCGTGGGCCTTGTCATCTCCACCGCGGGTGGTTCGCTCGGAAATGCTGCACTCGCCACCGTGGGTCCCTCACCGTGGCCCCCCGCCGCCACTGCCCTGTGGCTCGTCATCATCGGTGCCCTGCTCGGCATGATCCGCCTGCCGTCACGCGATGAGGACGAGGACGACAGGATGCGCCTGTGACCCGCGTCGTCGTCCTCCTCTCCGGAACCGGGAGCCTCTACGCCGCGCTCCAGACGGCCACGGACCGCGGCGAGGTGCCCATCGACATCGTGGCGGTCCTGTCCGATCGTGCCGATGCACTCGGCGTACGCCGGGCACAGGAGGCTGGTCGTCCCGTGGAGGTCATTGCCCCGGCGGACTATGCCGAGCGCGCCCAGTGGGATGACGCTCTGCTCGCGACTCTGCAGCGCTATGCCCCGGACTGGATCGTGAGCGCGGGATTCATGCGCATCATCGGTGCTCCCGTGATTGCGGCGTACCCCCATCGCATCGTCAATTGTCATCCGGCGCTGCTGCCCGCCTTCCCGGGAGCGCACGCGGTGCGCGGGGCGCTCGCCTACGGCGGCAAGGGGACCGGGAGCTCTATCCAGCTCGTGTCTGCGGGAGTCGATACGGGACCGGTCCTCGCGCAGAGAGCGGTTGCGATCCATGACGATGATGATGAAGCCACTCTGCATGAGCGCATCAAGGACGTCGAGCGTGAGCTGCTGGTGGATACTGTGCGTCGACTCGCGGTGCACGGCTGCACCGTCCATGGCAGAAGGGTGTCCATCCCATGAGTGACGACCGTCGTCCGATCCGTCGTGCTCTCATCTCGGTCTATGACAAAGCGGGCCTCGATGAGCTCGTGAGCGCGTTGAGTGATGCGGGTGTCGAGATTGTGTCCACGGGGTCGACTGCTGAGCGCATCACTGCACTCGGTGCGCCGGTCACCCAGGCCTCCGATCTCACGGGATTCCCCGAGTGCCTTGACGGCCGCGTCAAGACGCTGCATCCGCACGTCCACGCCGGACTGCTGGCCGATGTGCGCCGTGAAGAGCATCGCGACGCTCTGCTTGAACTGGGTGTTGATGCCTTCCAGCTCGTGGTCGTCAACCTCTATCCGTTTGCCGACACCGTGTTCTCAGGCGCCTCCCGCGATGAGTGCATCGAGAAGATCGACATCGGCGGACCCGCCATGGTGCGCGCCTCAGCCAAGAATCACGACAACGTTGCGGTGGTCGTGTCTCCGGATCGCTACTCCCTCGTCGTGAATGCCGTGCGAGCAGGCGGATTCACGCTCGCGGAGCGCCAGCGACTTGCGGCCGAGGCATTCAGCCACACGGCGCAGTACGACATCGCGGTCGCCTCATGGATGGGCAATGTCGTGGCACCGGACCACGACGGCGACGGCTTTCCCTCGTGGATGGCGGTGTCGTGGGATCGAGAAGCGGTGCTGCGCTACGGCGAGAACCCTCATCAGCGGGCAGCGCTCTACTCCGCGCACTTCTCCGGACCCGGCCTGGCCCGGGCGGAACAGCTGCACGGCAAGGAGATGTCGTACAACAACTATGTCGACGCCGATGCTGCTCGGCGGGCGGCGTACGACCATGCGGATCCGGCAGTGGCCATCATCAAGCATGCGAATCCGTGCGGTATCGCCGTGGGTGATGACATCGCTCAGGCTTACCGTCGCGCCTTCGACACTGATCCGGTGTCGGCCTTCGGTGGAGTGGTCGCGGCCAATCGCGAGGTGAGCCGCCAGATGGCCGAGGCGATGTCGGAGGTGTTCACCGAGGTTGTGGTGGCACCGGCCTACGCCGATGACGCGCTGGCGGTCCTGCGGGCCAAGCCCAATCTGCGCATCCTCGTGGCCACGGACCGACCGGCCACGGGATGGCTCGATATGCGCACCATCTCCGGGGGAGTGCTGCTGCAGTCGGCAGATGATCTGGCAGCCGAGGGTGATGATCCGGTGACCTGGCGCCTGGTGGTCGGTGATCCTGCTGACGCGGCCACGCTTGCGGACCTGCGATTCGCCTGGCGGGCCTGCCGCGCTGCGAAGTCCAATGCCATTCTGCTCGCCCGTGACGGGGCGGCCGTCGGGATCGGCATGGGCCAAGTCAATCGTGTCGACGCAGCACGACTCGCGGTGGCGCGCGCCGGTGAGGAACGTGCGCGAGGTGCCGTGGCCGCATCCGATGCCTTCTTCCCCTTCCCGGACGGGCTTGAGGTGCTCGCGCAGGCGGGAGTCCGCGCGGTCGTTCAGCCGGGGGGGTCGGTGCGCGATGACGAGGTCATCGCCGCGGCCCGCGCTGCCGGGATGACGATGTATCTCACCGGGGTCCGTCACTTCTTCCACTGACGCAGTCGCCCCTCAGCACCGCACCCGAGTGAGCGCTCACCAACGGACATCTTGGAATCGAGGATCGTGACCACACCTGAGCCTTCGACACCCCCGGGACATGCCGGCATGGACGCCCGCACCTGGGGTGCGATCGTCCTCATCGTCCTCACCGCAGCAGGGACCACGCTGCAGGCTCGTCTCAACGGCGAACTGCTCGGCTACCTCAAGAATGCACCTGAAGTCTCCCTGCTCAATCTCGGCTTCGGGCTGCTCACCCTCCTCGTCGTCCTTGCGGTGTCCTCTCGCATGCGTGAGGGCGTACGCCGAACCCTGTCCGCCCTGCGCACCGGTGATCTGCGGTGGTGGCAGCTCAGCGGCGGACTCGCGGGCGCCTTCTTCGTCGGCACCCAGGCGGTGACGGTCCCGGTCATCG
>CAZLHZ010000232.1:0-4155 GCA_964559285.1 uncultured Actinomycetes bacterium
GAGCCGATTCGATCGGATCTCCACGAGCACAACGCTCGCGCTCTACTCCATGCCGGAGTTCTGGCTCGGCATGATGCTGCTCATCGTGCTGTCGGTGGGCGTGCTCGGACTGCCAGGCATCTTCCCCGTGGGTGGGATCGTGTCACCCGGAGTTGACAGCTCCTCGCCTGAGGGGTGGGTCAACATCCTGTGGCACCTCGCACTGCCCTGCACAACACTGACTCTCATCTACCTTGCCGACTACTCCCTCATCATGCGGGCATCGATCATCGATGAGCGTCGTCAGGAGTATCTCACCCTCGCTCGAGCGAAGGGTCTTCGCGATCTTCAGGTCCGGCAACGGCATGCCGTGCCCAATGCACTCCTGCCCACAATCACCCTGATCTTCCTGTCCTTCGGCTTCATAGTGACGGGGACAGTAACGGTGGAGACGGTCTTCTCGTGGCCGGGCTTGGGCCTGCTTACCTACGAGGCACTGCGCGGCCCAGACATCCCCCTCCTGCAGGCGATCTTCCTTCTCTTCTCCATCGCCGTGATTGGTGCGAATCTCGCCGCTGAACTGCTCTACGCCTTCATCGACCCGCGAGTGCGCTCATGAGCCGCGTTCGCAGTCGCCAGCGGACAGCAGCGATGCGGCGGTTCCTTCGCTCCTATCGCCGTGACCGCGCCGGGATGGCCGGCCTCGTCGTCTTAGCGGCATTCATCGTTATCGCGATTCTGGCACCTTTGGTTATCCCCGAATCAGCGCTGGATGTGACGAAGGCCGATGGTGGGCGGTTCTCGCCGCCTTCACCAGACTATCCACTCGGGACGGATGATTCCGGTCGGTCGATTCTGCTGCTCCTGGCCTACGGCACACGCATATCGCTCACGGTTGGGATCGCGGCAACCCTCGTCGCCATGATCATCGGCACGGCGATCGGAATCATGGCCGGCCACTTCCGAGGACCCGGAAGTCATATGCTCGCCGGGGTGACTGACTGGTTTCTCGTGATCCCGTTCCTGCCGCTGGCGATCGTCCTTGCGACAGTGCTCGGTCCGAGCACGACCAACCTCATCATCGTCATCGGCATCACGTCATGGGCCGGGACCGCACGACTTATCCGCGCCCAGACCCTGTCAATCGAGGGACGACCCTACCTCGAACGAGCACGAGTGCTTGGTGCCGGGCACTGGCATCAGATGATGACGCATGTCCTGCCCAACGTCATGCCTCTCGTCCTGGCCAACACCACACTCACGGTCGCCATCGTCATCCTCTCCGAGACGACGCTGTCCTTCCTCGGCCTTGGCGACCCCCGAGCTCCCTCGTGGGGGGCTATCCTCGACCGGGCCTTCTCCTCCGGCGCGGTGAGCCGTGGCGCATGGTGGGTCGTCCTGCCCCCGGGCATTTGCGTGGTCCTCGTCGTCCTGTCCTTCACCCTCATCGGCCGGGCAATGGAGCGCATAGGCGACCGTCGGGGGGCGGCTGCATGACGCTCCTGGAATTCCGTGAGGTCGGCGTGGACTACTCCTCTGCCGATGGACCGGTCCCCGCGGTCAGGGGGGTCAGTCTCAGCGTGGCAGCCGGCGAGGTGCTCGGCATCGCGGGCGAATCCGGGTGCGGCAAGTCCACCCTCGCCTCCACCGTCCTGCGCCTGCTGCCTGCTGACGCACACATCACAGGGCAGGTGCTGCTCGATGGCCATGACATCACGGTGATGTCCTGGGGCGAGCTACGAGCTGTGCGCTGGTCTCAAGCCTCGATCGTGTTCCAAGGGGCTCTGCACTCACTCAACCCTGTTCAATCGATCGGTCGCCAGCTGGCCGAGCCGCTCCGCATCCATGCCAGCACCCGTGACATCAGCGGCCGCGTATCTGAGCTTCTGACGCAGGTCGGGCTGTCGCCCAGACGCGCGAGTGACTACCCGCATGAACTGTCCGGTGGGCAGCGACAGCGGGTGATGATCGCGATGGCTCTGGCCTGCCGCCCTCGCGTCATCATCGCTGACGAACCCACGACCGCACTTGACGTGATGGTCCAGGCGCAGATTCTTGATCTGCTCACGGGTCTGGTCCGTGACATGGGCATGGGCATGGTGCTGATCAGCCATGATCTCGGTGTTCTCGGAACAACCTGTGATCGCGTGGCGGTGATGTACGCCGGGCAGGTGGTCGAGACAGGCACGGCCGTTGACCTCTTCGATCATCCCCGGCACCCCTACACCCGCGCCCTTGCTGGAGCCTTCCCGCGCGTCGGGGATCCCGCCGCACGCTACTTGCCGGTTGGCCTGCCGGGTGATCCTCCATTCCCCGGCAGCATCGGCCAGGGCTGCTCCTTCCAGCCACGCTGCCCACAGGCCATCGCGTCATGCGCAGTGGACGTGGTCGAGCTCATCGACTCGGTGCGGTGCATCCGGGTGGTGCCATGATCATCAGCGCGGACCAGCTCGTGGTGCGGTTCGGTGCCACCCGCGCCGTCGACGGCGTCAATCTCTCAGTGAATGCTGGCGAGATCGTCGCTCTCGTCGGCGAGTCCGGGTGCGGGAAGACCACGCTGGTCCGGACCCTCCTGGGCCTGGAACGACCGTCAAGCGGACACGTCACCTTCGATGGCCACCCCCTGAACTACCGGCGCCTGACTGCCTACCGCCGACAGGTGCAGCTCATCCTCCAGGACCCGCTGGGTGCACTGAACCCACGACGGACCGTCTACGACGCCGTCGCGGAGGGCCTTCGCATCCATCGAATCGAGGGTGATGAAGAGGAGCTCGTCATCTCCGCCCTGTCACGTGCCGGACTTCGACCTCCAGAGCGCTTCCTCATGCGTCTGCCCTCGGAGCTCTCGGGTGGCCAGCGGCAGCGTGTCGTCATCGCCGGTGCCCTCGTCCTGCAGCCCCGAGTCCTCATCGCCGATGAGCCTGTGTCGAGTCTGGATGCATCTGTGCGCGGGGAGATCCTTGCCCTCCTGCTGCAACTGCGGCGCGAACTCGATCTCACCGTGCTCGTCGTCACCCACGACCTCGGGCTTGCGTGGAACATCGCCGACCGAGTCGCCGTGATGTACCTCGGTCGCCTTATTGAGTGCGGCCCCGCCGAGCAGGTGCTTCGCGAGCCACAGCACCCATACACCCAAGCACTCTTGTCAGTCGTGCCCGATGTCCAGCGGACCCGCCAGTTGATTCTGGCGGGCGAGCCATCAGATGCTGCGCAGATCCCGCCCGGCTGCCGCTTCCATCCGCGCTGTCCGATTGCCATAGACGAGTGTGCGACAACGCCACTTGCCCCTCTTCCCTCCGATTCACGTCACCATGTCGCATGCCTACTGAAGGGATCATCGTGAACTCGTATCGTGCGGTCGTTATCGGCGGCGGCATCACCGGCACCAGCGTGCTCTATCACCTCGCGGCGCGCGGCTGGACCGATATCGCGCTCATCGAGCGAACCGAGCTCACCGCAGGCTCCAGCTGGCACGCCGCGGGCGGATTCCACGCAATCAACAACGATCCCGTTGTCGCCGCTCTGCAGAGCTACACGATCTCGATGTATCCCAAGGTGGCAGCCGAGAGCGGGGTCGACATCGGCCTCAAGCTCTCCGGTGGAATCGAACTCGCGTCGAGCCCGGAGCGGATGCGATGGCTCAAGGCCGAGCTGGCGTGGCACCAGATGATGGGGCATGAGGCTGCCCGCCTGCTCACGGTTGAGGAGATCGTGGACCTGGTTCCGATCGTCAATCCCGAAGGGCTGGCCGGTGGCCTCTTCGACCCGCACGAGGGCAATCTGGATCCGAACGGTGCGGTCTATGCCTACGCCGGAGCGGCACGCGCCCGAGGGGCCACGGTCATCACCCACAATCGAGTGCTGGGCATGTCCCGCACCGCAGACGGCTGGCGGTTGGAGACGGAGAAGGGACCGATCCTCACCGAGCACGTCATCAATGCGGCCGGCATGTGGAGCCGCAAGGTGGGGCTGATGGCAGGAGTCGACCACCCTGTGACACCGATCCTCCATCACTACCTCGTCACCGAGGATGTCCCGGAGATCATGGCGATTGACTGGCCGATGCCCGCCGTCACCGATCTCGAAGGCTGGACCTACCTGCAGCGTGAGCAGAACGGTGCGGTCCTCGGTGTCTACGAGGCCAACCCGGCCCATTGGCATCCGGAGGGTGCTCCG
>CAZLHZ010000233.1:0-4155 GCA_964559285.1 uncultured Actinomycetes bacterium
CAGCACCCACTCGGTCCCGTCCTGTGCGGGCCCTGGTGATCCTGGCGGTCATCGTTGCCGGGATCCTGGCCTGGGCCCTGTGGCCCGGGAGCACTGGAACCCCGAAGCTCGGCCTGGACCTTCAGGGCGGCACGCAGGTCATCCTGCGGCCCACCCCGGTCAAGGAAGGGCAGGAGATCACCGACGCCCAGCTCCAGCAGACGGCGACGATCCTGCGCCAGCGCGTCGACAGTGTCGGCGTTGCCGAGGCTGAGGTCGCGGTTCAGGGGTCGGGCAACAACGCGGCGATCGTCGTGTCCGTGCCGGGCGTGAGCCAGGAGCGGATCATCGACCTCGTGGGTCGCACCGCGCTGCTGGACTTCCGGCCGGTGTGGGACCTGCTCCCGCCGGGTGGAGGACCGATCCCTGAGCCGACCCCTGAACCGACCCCCACGACCTCCGAGTCGGTCGTCCCGGAGCCGAGTGACAGCGGGTCGCCGAGTCCGTCACCGAGCCCCTCGGCGACGGACTCCGCCACTCCTCCCGGCCCTCCGGCTGCCGACACCCCCAGCCCCTCACCGTCGCCGAGCGCGTCGGGGGACACGCCGGTCCTGCCCAAGCCGATTCAGGCCAAGGATGGCAAGACCGATGAGGTCTACCAGACCAAGCTCGCTGACCTCGATTGCCTTGATCCGATCAACACGGCCGGCGGGCTTCCGGATGATCCAGACCTGTGGCTCGCCACGTGCGACCGCACCGGTGCTGCGAAGTACAACCTTCAGCCGGCCTTCATCAAGGGCACCCAGGTGTCGGGGGCCTCGGCATCGCTTCAGCAGAGCGGCCTGGGCTGGGTCGTCAACCTGCAGTTCGACTCCGAGGGCGCCAAGGCGCTGTCGCAGGTGTCGCGGGATCTGTCCGGGCTGCCGGATTGCGGTCAGGGACAGTCGCCGTGTAACGCCTTCGCCATCGTTCTTGACGGGGTTGTGGTCTCTGCACCGCGGTTCAACGAGCCGATCACCGGCGGCCAGGCCCAGATCGAGGGCAACTTCACCCAGCAGGAAGCTCAGGACCTCGCCAACGTCCTGCAGTACGGCGCCCTTCCGGTGACCCTGACCGTGGAGGAGGTGACGCGCATCTCGGCGACCCTCGGGTCCGACCAGCTGCGCGCGGGCATCCTCGCGGGCCTGCTGGGTCTGGCCCTCGTCGGGATCTACCTGCTCGTCTACTACCGATTCCTCGGGCTCGTCGCCGTGTTCAGTCTCATGCTGGCCGGAGTGGTGCTCTACTACCTCTTCGTCGTCTTCGGCAACACGCTCGGTCTGACCCTGTCCTTGGCAGGTATCGCGGGCGCCATCGTCGCGATCGGCATCACCGCGGACTCGTTCATCGTCTACTTCGAACGCATCCGAGATGAGATCCGCGAGGGACGCACCCTTCGGCAGGCGACCGAGAGCGGCTGGATCCGGGCGCGCCGGACACTGCTGGCGGCCGACTTCGTGTCCCTGCTGGCGGCCATCGTGCTCTACTGGCTGTCGGTCGGCGGGGTGCGGGGCTTTGCCTTCGTGCTCGGCTTGACGACTCTCATCGATGTGCTCGTTGCCTTCCTGTTCTCCTACCCCGCGGTCGTGCTCTTCGGGCGCACCGCGTGGATGCAGAAGGGTGGGTCCATGACGGGTCTGTCACTGAAGCGCCTCGGTGTGAGCACGCTGGTGTCATCCGGCAAGCGAACCGCCAAGGCCGGGACGAAGGAGGCTGAGTGATGTCGCGTCTTGGACGACTGGCTAGCGACCTGTATGACGGCCGCGTGTCCTTCGACTTCGTTGGTCGGCGGCGGACGTGGTACATCGTCTCCGGCATCATCGTCATCGTTGCCATCGTGGCCCTGCTTCCGTGGCGCGGTCTGAACTTCGGAATCGAGTTCCGCGGTGGCGTCGACTTCGGAATCCCCAACGCCACCTGCTCGGTGACTCAGGCGCGTGAGGTTGCCGAGGCTGAGACCGGTTCACAGGCGATCGTCACGCAGACCGGTTCGGGCACGGTGAGAGTCCAGACGGTGTCGCTCACGCCACAGGAGAGCAACTCCGTGGCCAAGGCGCTGGGTGCTGCATGCGGCGCCTCGGCTGAGTCCATCGCTATTCAGAGCGTGAGCGCGACGTGGGGCGGGGAGATCACCCGAAAGGCCCTGCAGGCCCTCATCGTCTTCCTCGTGCTCCTCGTCATCTTCCTCTCGATCTACTTCGAGTGGCGGATGGCCGCGGCTGCTCTCGTGGCTCTCGCTCACGACCTGGTCATCACGATCGGCATCTATGCCCTGACGGGGCTGGAGGTCACACCCGCCACGGTGATCGGCCTGCTCACGATCTTGGGCTACTCGCTCTACGACACCGTCGTCGTCTTCGACAAGGTGCGCGAGAACACCCGCGGCATCACCGGCCAGTCGCGACTGACCTACGGAGAAGCCGCGAACCTCGCGGTCAACCAGACCCTGGTCCGCTCGATCAACACCACTGTCGTCGCCCTGCTCCCGGTGCTCTCGATCATCATCGTGGGCGCGGTTCTCCTCGGTGCGGGCACGCTGCTTGATCTGGCGGTTGCCCTCGGCGTTGGCATGGCAGCGGGCGCCTACTCGTCTGTCTTCGTGGCGACTCCGTTCCTGGTCCAGATGAAAGAGCGGCAGAAGGAGATCAAGGCACTCAACAACCGAGTGCTCTCACGGCGACCGGGGGGCGCCAAGGGCACACCGGTTGCTGAGGCGGATGTGGCCGTCGATGCAGAACCGGCAGCAGTCGCCGCGAGTGGCAAGGCGGCCAGCTCCCGACCTGCATCCCCTGCGTCAAAGGGCCGGCCGGCGTCACGTCCCACGGGCAAGTCCAAGCGCAAGCGCTGATCATGGAGCGGCGCGACCTCCTGCGGGGCCTCATCCGGTCGTACCCCGACTGGCCCACACCGGGGGTGCTCTTCCAGGATCTCTCGCCGCTCATGGGTGACCCGACGGGCTTTCGCACGACCGTCGACCTCATGGCTGAAGCGGTGGCAGGCCTCGACGTGGACGCGGTCGTCGGGATCGAGGCACGCGGCTGGCCGTGGGGTGCGGCGCTGGCTGCCCGCCTTGGTGCCGGATTCGTGCCGCTTCGCAAAGCCGGCAAGCTGCCGGGTGAGGTTCACGTCGAGCAGTACGCCCTCGAATACGGCACCGCCGTGCTGGAACTCCAGAGTGAGGCGCTCACTCAAGGTCACCGGATCCTGCTCGTCGATGATGTGCTCGCCACCGGCGGCACCGCCGCGGCCGCAGTGTCCCTCACCCGTCGCGCCGGTGCCGATGTCGTGGGGATCGCTGTGGTCGCGGAGATCCCGGTGCTCCGCGGACGCCAACGCCTCACGGATGTTGCAGTCCATTCCCTCCTGGAGTTCTAGCGACGCCGTACTGCTCACCGACCGATCCCTCGTCGGCGACGGATGTCCTTGCGGGACATACACTTCGGCACAGGATCATGGACGACGCGCGGGAGGGTGCCGGTGGTGCAGGAGGCCGTGACGGCCGGTGACTCGGGAACCACCGAGGCCTCCGGACTTCGCTCACGCCTTGCCCGGATCGCCGGAAGCCGCGTTCCTCTGCACCCGGATCTCGAGCCGGTGCTGCGAACTCTGCGCCACTACCACCCCAAGGGCGATCAACGCCTTGTCGAGCGAGCCTTCGAGACCGCCGCCTGGCAGCATCGCGATCAGCATCGGCGGTCGGGCGAGCCCTACATCACCCA
This sequence comes from uncultured Actinomycetes bacterium, assembly GCA_964559285.1. Taxonomy (GTDB): domain Bacteria; phylum Actinomycetota; class Actinomycetes; order S36-B12; family S36-B12; genus CAZLHZ01. Next base: position 3,738 of record CAZLHZ010000233.1, read on the forward strand.
TCCGATTGCCGTTGCGCAGATTCTCGCCGACCTCGGGATGACAGCACCCACCTTGGCTGCGGCGCTCCTTCACGACACCGTCGAGGACACGGGTTACGACCTCGACGACCTGCGCCGCGACTTCGGGGATGAGGTCGCCCGGCTCGTGGACGGCGTGACCAAGCTCGATCGTGTGCACTACGGCGAGGCATCGGCAGCGGAGACCGTGCGCAAAATGGTCGTCGCGATGGCGCGCGATATCCGGGTGCTCGTCATCAAGCTGGCCGACCGACTGCACAACATGCGAACCCTGTCGTTCCTGCCGCCGGAGAAGCAGGAGAAAAAGGCGCGCGAGACGCTGGAGCTCTACGCCCCCCTGGCGCATCGCCTCGGCATGGACACGAAGAGGTGGGAGCTCGAGGAGCTGTCCTTCGCCACC
>CAZLHZ010000234.1:0-4152 GCA_964559285.1 uncultured Actinomycetes bacterium
TCTTTTTCTCAGGTTGGAATAGTCCACCAGTATATTTCTCGTACAGCTCAAACAGGTATTCAATCCGCTTGGCTTCTGAGGGAAAGGGTTTTGGTCTGTAGCAAAGGTCCACAGCTTTGTCAAGCTGCTGATGAGCCATTACCAGTGCAGCTGGCATAGTGTTAGGATCATACAAGTCTGCAAGACAGCTGTCCGGAAACTGTGCTCTGGTATCCAATACAGACTGGGCGGCTTCTTCTACAGCTTGCTTTTGTTTGTCTGTTGGTGCTTCTGGCCAGGGGTAGTTGTTGTAGACTAAACTTCCTGTGTATCTATAATCACTTTTAAGTCTTCCACAGGTGTATCTAACCCATGACATATGCATTAAGGACGTTAATATTCCAAAATCATACAAGTTAGCAGAAGGTATCAACCAAACCGCATTACTTGCTATTACATCTTTAGTAACATAACCAATAGGTATGTATTTTCTTCTTTCTGATGAAGTTTCAGGAATTAGTAAATACTCAGTATCTGAGTGAGATATGTAAAAGAATAGTGCTGGTGTATTTGCTGTTTTTCTAGTTGGTTCAGCTGAACTCTTTAATCTAAACAATCTTACTTTTTCAATTCTTTTATAAATCTCTGGTATTCTTAAGATATTAGGTGGAGCATCTTTGAGCCATAAGCAGTACCGTACTTTGTTGTTTATGAAGTCATCCGAACCTAAAAATCTTCTAATAAATGGTTTTAGCTCTGGATTAGTTACAAGTAATGAACTACGTTCCTCACTGTTCAAAATAAGGTTTCCCTCATCAGTTGGCTTATTTCCGTATTTGATTTCGGGTACTTTGCAAATAGGCTTTGCCTTTTTAGATAGAATTATTGGACTTCCCTCAGTTAGATATGGAGTTATGCTATGTGTTTCTAATAATTCAGGTTCAGCATTAATATCAGAGTAAAAAAATAATTTCTTTGAAGTACAATTACTTGAAGACAGACCTAATATAATACAATGGACTGATGCTATACCTCTTCCTTCATTGTTCCATCTGAAACTTCTGTGTGCAAAAACTATTTGAAGTTTATAGACGTTTATTAATTTGTCCCAGATTAATGGAACTTGTTCTCCTTGACAAATGGAGCTTGTTGAAACAAATGAAAATGTCCCTGGATGAACTACTAAGTACTGTGCTGCTTTAAAAAACCAACCAGATACATAGTCTAAGTCACTGTAAGACTTATAACCTTTAGTTGCTATTAATAAATCTTCTTTTTGTTCTTTACTTTGATATTGCTTACCAACAAATGGAGGATTGCCTAAGATGTAGTGATATCTGGGTTCTTCAGTTTCCCCTTCTAACGGCTTTATGATTCTCTGCCAGTCTAACCTTAGTGCATTTTCGTTAACTATTACTGCACTCTTCTGTAACGGAATCAGCGGTATGTATTCACCAAACCTGTCAGACACCATCATGTTACACTGGTGATCTATTAGAAACATTGCTACTTGAGCTATCTGAGAAGGGAACTCACCCAGCTCTATACCATAAAACTGATCCAGATCTACTAAGAAGTATTGGTTGATGTTGGTTACCATCTGACCTTTGAGCAGTTTTTCTACAATGGCTAATTCCAGCAGACGTAGTTCTCTGTACGCAGTAATAAGAAAGTTACCGCACCCACAAGCTGGATCCAGGAAACGGAGCTTACTAATCTTCCCATGTAAAGTTCTGAGCTTATTGTGGTTTTCTCCCGTTGCATGAAACTCTTCCCACAGTTCATCAAGGAACAATGGTTTAATTAGCTTCATTATGTTCTTCTCACTGGTATAGTGAGCACCCAGGTTTCTGCGTGCGGTACTATCCATTACAGACTGGAAGAGGGACCCAAAAATGGCTGGAGATATCTTACCCCAATCAAGCTTACAGCAGTCTAGAAGTATCTGTCTCATTTGACTGGTAAAGGCTGCTGTTGGTAAACGTTCAGCAAAAAGCCTTCCGTTTACGTAAGGAAACTGATTAAGCTGCTCGTCTAATGTTTTTAATCGTTTATCCTCTGGGGTATCAAGTACCTGGAACAGCTGATCCAAATGCATAGCTAGATCAGACCCGTCTTCTTTCGTTCGCAATTCTATATAATCAAAGAAGATTCCCTTTTGGAAGATGGTGCTATCATCTGCAAACAGGATAAATAGTAAACGGACTAGGTATGCTTCTAAGGCACTACCTGTGTAACCCACCTCTTTGAGCTGATCGTGCAGCTTACCCATAAGTTCAGCTGCCGCTATGTTCACTGGGTCCTCATCGTAATACGTTCTTTTCTGGTATCCTGCCAACTCTTCAAAGACCTGCAGATGCTCTACAAGCTGATTGAGCTCAAACTTTATACGGATGCCATTGTCTTGATAAATATGAAAGCTGTTAAAGTCTGATATAAGGATGAGCTTGGGTAGCTCGTAGTCCTTTAACCCATGGCAGTAGGATCTAGCTTGTTCGTAAGCTTTTTCTAGGTCTTGTCCACGGGACTTCATTTCTACCAGAAGGGTGCCAGGCCATAAAAGGTCTATGTATCCAGATGCATCATCTAGTTTTTTTACCCTGTGTTCAAAGGTGGCTACCCGTTTCTGTGATATCCCAAATATGTTAAGGAAGGCTACAAGAAAAGGTTTAGCATCTGCTTCTTCTCTGGAGGTATCTTTCCACTCGTTACTGAAAGCTACAGCTCTGCTTTTTATCTCGTTCCAGGATAAGGGCATTTAATCTTATTGATTTTGACTAAGTTACAAAACCAATAGGTATTAGCAACAGATGGTACTAACAAGTCATTTATGATAAGTATAAATCTAGGATAGTCTGATTATCAGCAATCTAGTAGCTTTTTTAGAATATTTGGGGTGGGAGAGTCACGTTCAAAGTTTATTCTTTTCCTTGAATACAACTCTGTTGTTTTAACTGAGCTATGCCCCAGGCTTTTTTGGACCTTGTATATGTTTTCATCGGTGGCAAGTAGGGCAAGATCCGTATAGGTGTGCCTGCTGACGTGTGTGGATAGGTTTTTAAATATACCGCAGTATTTCGCAAGCTCCTTCAGGTACTTGTTGACATAGGTTATACGGCTGTTTACCACTATTTCGTTAATAACATCTGCGTCATTGAGGAACGGGAAAAGAAAACGTCCTCTGTCTTGATAACGGTTAATGATTTCCCACAGCTGTTCTACTATAGGGATGACCATCTGTGCTCCAGTTTTTTGCTGCTGAAAGACCAGGCAGTTGTTGATGATGTTGCCCGGCTGCATCAGCATCATATCACCGGCTCTTGTACCTTCTGCAAGGAAGCATGCTACGAAGAAGTCTCTTGCAAGCAGGAGTGAAGGAATATCAGGTAACGGGGTCGTGAATATTCTTTTCAGTTCCTCTGTGGTAAGCTTTTGCTTGGTGTTATCCGTGTAACGAAGTTTAAGCTGCTCAAAAGGGTTATTGCTTTTGTAAATACCATGTTTTATACCCTCATTGATGATGGTCCGGATTACAGATAAGTTAGCGGAAAGTGTGTCATCGGTGTTTTTTAGTTTGTTTTTCAGATACAAGCTGTAATCCTTTAGGAAAGAGTAGTTAACTCGCTTAATTGATAAACCCTTTCCTGCATAGGTCTCCAGTTTGGATAATACCGCGTCATAACGTCGGTAGGTCCCCATCTTGTTGCGGCTCTTTATCTCAGCCATCTTGGTACCGTATGCAAAGTCAAAGAAGTTTGTTGTGGTATTCTTTGTTAGTTCCCTGCTAATATCCTCTGTTGAAGCCTCTCCGTTAACTTCTAAAAGTTTACTGTATGTTTTGATAACGTCTGCAAGTTTTACTTCCAGCAGCTTGTTGTAATGATCAGATAGCGGATGCTTTTTTCTGATGCGTTTCTTAATAGGATCCCACGCAGCAGGTAGGACTTTGATGCCAGTAGCCATCCGTTTCAGTTTACGGTTTTGAGTCATCCGTATAAGGATACTAACCTCTTTGTTTTCACCTGCGTAACTGCTTAGTTCTAGGGTAAAAGTGATGTTCATGTTTCAGTAAGTTTTTGACTGTTTGCCGGTTACTGAAACATTACTGAAACAGGAGGAGTAAACGTGTTTTGTAAAATGCTGGTATACAGCATAAAAAAACCACCATAACGT
>CAZLHZ010000235.1:0-4135 GCA_964559285.1 uncultured Actinomycetes bacterium
TCCTGGATCGCAGGAGTGGTGCAGATCTTGTCTGCGGTGGTGTAGCCCGCATCCTTGATGACCTTCTCGTAGCCCTGCTTGAAGAGGGTGGCGTTGTTGTCGGTCGGCGAGCCGTTGAGCAGAGCAACCGGGCCGTCGTTCTTGCCATTGGCCTTCATGCAGGTGACGAGGCCTTCGCCGATCTTCGTGCCAACGGCAACGTTGTCGAAGGACACGTAGTACGCCGCGCCGCCACCAAGGGTGAGACGGTCGTAGTCGATCGTCGGGACGCCCTGCTCGTCAGCCTTCTTGATGACCGCGGCCGCGGACGGGCTGTCAAGGTTCACCAGGAGGAGCACGGTGACGCCCGAGCTCAGCATCTGGTCAGCAATCGTCGCGAACTTGGCCTTGTCGCCATTCGCGTTCTGGATGTCGTACTCCACGCCAGCTGCCCCGAAGGCTTCCTCGAGGAACTTGCGGTCAGCCGTCTCCCAACGGGCCGACGAGGCCGCGTCCGGAAGAATGACGCCAACCTTGCCACCGGCCGGGGCCGCGGACGAGGTCGGAGCGGCGGACGAGGTCGGAGCGGCCGACGACGAGGAGCCGCCGTTGCTACTCCCACATGCTGCAACGAGGAGCGCTGCGGCCGCGAGACCGGCAAACGCCCCAATAATGCGCTTCGACATACTGCGGTGTCCTTTCCACGCGGGTGTCTCCCGCGATTGATGGTGATGTTTCGCGATTGATCAGATCCCGAGGATGTGGTCAATCACCAACTGGTCGAGGCGTTCATTGCGATAGCCGCGACCAGCAAGTTTGTCGAGGTCCACGACCTCACCGAGGAGTGCCGCCGCTGAGGAAGACGAGTAGGCGCCCACGGACGGTTCCGCCAGTTCGAACACCCCGGACTCCGCCATCGCCTCCTGAACCCGCGTGTCGGCATCGAACGCACGGGCCTTCTCCGCCAGAGCGAGGTAGGTGCGCATACAGCCGCGTGCGAAGTCCCAGATGCCGTCTCCCCCCTCGTTGCGATAGGGGCGGGCATCGAAATGCTTGGGGCCGGCGTACCCGCTGCGCTCAAGAAGTCGCACGAGGAAGAAGTCATCCTTGATGCCCTCGGAACCGAAGCGCAGGTCCTGGTCGTAGCGGCCGATCTTCTGATCATTGAGATCGATGTGGAAGAGCTTGCCCTGCCAGAGGGCCTGGGCCACTCCTTGGTAGAAGCTCAGCCCCGCCATGGTCTCGTGCGCGACCTCGGGATTGAGGCCGACCATCTCCGGACGATCGAGCGTGTCAATGAAGGCGAGCGCGTGGCCGACCGTCGGGAGGAACGTGTCCCCGCGAGGCTCGTTGGGCTTCGGCTCAAGAGCGAAGCGGATGTTGTAGCCCTTGTCGGCGACGTATTCGCACAGGAAGTTCAGGGCCTCGCGGTAGCGGTCCAGTGCGTCGCCGGGCTCCTTGGAGGCGGCGGACTCGACACCTTCACGGCCGCCCCAGAGGACGTACGTCGGAGCCCCGAGCTCTGCCGCCACGTCAAGGTTGCGCAGCACCTTCGCGATGGCGTAGCGGCGCACCGACCGGTCGTTGGAGGTGAAGGCGCCATCCTTGAAGAGCGGGTGGAAAAAGAGGTTGGTGGTCGCCATTGAGCAGACGATTCCGTTTTCCTGCAGCGCGGCAGCGAACCGATCGAGCTGGGCGCGGCGGACAGACTCTGACTCGCCCATCGTCATCAGGTCGTCGTCGTGGAAGCTGACCCCCCAGGCGCCAATCTCCGCGAGGCCACGGACGAAGTCGACCGGATCGATCGGCGGTCGCGTGGCATCGCCGAACGGGTCGCGTCCCGGGTGGCCGATGGTCCACAGCCCGAATGCGAAACGGTGCTCCGGGCGAGGCTCGAGTGCGGACATGCGATCCTTTCAGAGGTGACCTAGGTCACGGGGGATTGTTGTTGAGCACAACATATGACCGTGGGTGGATTCCGCCAACCGAGAATCCGCACAACTCGGGCATAGGCCGTAACGGTTTGGTCTCGCCTCCTGGGGAGGTCCGGGTGGCGAGCGAATCCGCCGTCTGTCGTGGCGGTGTCAGTCCCGACGGGCTCGCCGGGCCGCGGCGTACTGCTCACGCACCTGCGGGTGCGACAGCGGCTCGGCACTCGCACTCCCGCGTTCGGCAGCCCACGCGGGGCGCTTGCCGGTCACCGCCCACGCCGCCTGGCGCGCCGCTCCATCAGCGACGTACTCACCCGGTGCAGGCACGACGACCGGAACGGGAAACACGGTCCTCGCGACCTCCACGACGGCCGGATTCGACGCCGCACCTCCGATGAGGAGGACTCGCTCAGGATCGACGCCCTGAGCACGGAGGGCATCAACCGCGTCGGCGAGGCCGCACAGCATCCCCTCGACGGCCGCCCGGGCCAGGTTTGCCGGCGTCATGGCATCCCTCGTCAGCCCATGCAGTGATCCCGTGGCGTGGGGGAGGTTCGGGGTTCGCTCCCCGTCGAGGTAGGGAATGAGCACCAGCCCCTGCGATCCCGGTGGGGCGCTGAGTGCCAGCTCGGTCAGCTCGGGGAGGCCCACGCCCAGCATGTTCGCGGTGGCGACGAGCACGCGGGCGGCATTCAGCGTGCAGGCCAGCGGGAGGAACCGACCCGTGGCATCAGCGAAACCGGCCACCGATCCGCTCGCATCATGGGCGCAGCGATCACTGACCGCGAAGGCTGTGCCGCTCGTGCCCAGGGAGATGACGAGGTCGCCCGGTTCGAGATCGAGGGCGAGAGCTGCCGCCATGTTGTCGCCGGTCCCGGCCGCCACCGCGATGCTCGTCCCCGGGATGGTGCCCACCGTCTGGCTCGGCGCCGCAATGTGCGGAACATCGATGTCATGCCCCAGTGCGCGCTCAATGACATCGTGGCGATAGGCGCCCGTCTCAGCCGAGAAGTAGCCGGTCCCGGAGGCATCCCCGCGATCGCTCCAGCACTCCGTCCCGTCACTGAGGCGCCAGGTCAGCCAGTCGTGTGGCAGCAGGACGCGCGCCGTCCGCGACGCGTGATGCGGCTCCAGGCGCGCCATCCAGCGCAGCTTGGTGACGGTGAACGAGGCGACGGGAACGGAGCCAACCGCGGTTGCCCACGCCTCAGGTCCACCAAGTTCGGTGATCAGGTCGATCGCATCCGGCGCCGATCGCGTGTCGTTCCACAGCAGAGCCGGGCGCACGACCTCACCCTGATCATCGAGTGCCACCATTCCGTGCTGCTGACCGGCGATCGACAGTCCCACGACGTCGTCTCCCAGGGCATCGGCCTGCTCAAGCGCAGCGGTCAGCGCCCGCCACCACTCGTCAGGATGCACCTCGGACCCGTCCGGATGGTTGGCGCGCGCCTGCCGCACCAGATGCCCAGTGTCCAGATCACGCACGACGACCTTGACGGACTGGGTGGAGGAATCGACACCGACAACGGAGGGCATGCGCAGAATGTACGACGCTGCTGTCAGCAACGCCTCAGGTCAGGCGGCCCTCTGCCGACGCTCAACGGCTCGCCCCACGAGCCAGCCGGCAACGGCAGCACCTACGGCGCTGAACCCCAGGACGATGAGGCCCATCGGGACACCTCCGCTGGAGTCGGCGAATCGCCCCAGTGTGTAGGGCCCGATGAATCCACCGAGATTGCCGACGGAGTTGATCCAAGCGATCCCCGCAGCCGCACCCACTCCGGACAGGAAGGCGGGCGGCAGAGTCCAGAACGGACCGAGCGCCGCGTAGATGCCGGCGGTGGCGATGCAGACGGCAATGACAGCGACGATCGAGCCGGAGACGGAGGCGATCCACAGTCCGAGCGCACCGCCCACGAGCGGGAGCGCCAGATGCCAACTGCGCTCGCGTCGCCTATCCGATGAGCGCCCCACGAGCACCATGGCGATCACGGCGCAGGCATAGGGCGCAGCGGTGAGCAGGCCCAGCTGGAGCGAACTCAGACCCGGGAACTCGCGGCTCACAATGAGTGGCAGCCACAGACTCAGGCCATAGAACCCGATGACGATGAGCAGGTAGACCGCGGAGAGCACCCACACCCGGGCCGATCGAAAGGTGTCCGCCAATCCGTGAACTGCGGGCGTGGCCTCCGCCTCGCGCGCAATGACATCGACCAGCGCCG
>CAZLHZ010000236.1:0-1099 GCA_964559285.1 uncultured Actinomycetes bacterium
GGGTCGAGCACCTGGGCGTTCTTCTCCAAGGCCACCGGCAGCATGCCGAGCGACTTCCCGTGCTCGGCCATCGCGTAGTAGGTCACTAGCGTGGGCACGAGGACGGCACCGTGCTTCTTCATGACCGCTGCCGACTCCGCATCGAGCAGGTTGCCGTGCTCAATGCTGCGCACACCGTTCTCCACGCCGTGGATGATCGCCTCGGGTGAGTAGGCATGGGCTGCGACGTAGGAGCCACGGCGGGCTGCCTCATCGGCCACCGTGCGGATCTCCTCGGGCGAATACTGCGGGATGCGCAGCGGATCAGTGAGAGACACGACGCCACCGGAGGCCATGATCTTGATGGCGTGGGCACCCGTGCGCAGTCGCTCGCGGACGGCGACGCGAAGGTTCTCGCACCCATCCACGACCTCCACACCGTGTCCCTCGCAGCAGCAGACATTGAGCTGGGCATCGCGTGGATCGCCGTGCCCACCGGTCTGGCTCAGTGCTGGACCCGTGTAGTAGTAGTGCGGGGACTGAATGAGTCCCTGCTCGACGGCCATCCGCAGGCCGATGTCGCCGCCGGCGACATCGCGCACAGTGGTGAATCCGCGTCGAAGGACCGCCCCCAGGCGCCGCGCCCCCTTGAGTGCGACATAGCTGCGGGGGCTGGCTTCCATCTGCATCATGTTGAGTGAGATGCCATAGGCATGCATGTGGTTGTCGATGAAGCCGGGCGTGACAACTCGCCCACCGGCTGAGATCACGGTGTCACCACCGGCCACACCGGGTCCGCACTCGACGATGACTCCGTCCACGATGCGGATCCCACCCTCGACGAGGTCGGGCGAGTGCCCGTCGAAGATGAGGCCGTCGACGATGGTCAGGCTGGATCCGGCCGCGATGGCTCCTGGCATGGTCAGTGGCTCCTCTTGTCGTCTCCGGCGGGGCGCCCCACCCTAGTGACCGGCCGGGCGAGAAGTCGACCATGTCGATGCATCGTGATCGAGATGCTCTGCTCCCGCACCCAGCGGCCGAGTTCGATCCGCCCGCTCGACGTGACCGGTGTTCGATCGATCGCGATGCCCTGCGCGTGCGCGGCCTGCAGCAGCGGCCC
>CAZLHZ010000236.1:1109-4133 GCA_964559285.1 uncultured Actinomycetes bacterium
TCTCCTGCTCGGCACCGGACCAGATGGCCTCGGTCCCCGCGAGACGGGCCGCCTCAGCGAGGATTCCGCGCCGCACATCATCAAGGGTCGCGTCATGACGCACGACGACGCGGCTCAGCCCATGGTGGCGCAGCAGATTGGCCTCGGAGGCGAGGTTCGCCGGATCAGCATCGCGATCAAGCAGCTCAGCACATGCCGCTGACAGCGATCGGGTGGCGCGCTGCAGGTCGGGGGCATCGTCGAACCAGGTGCCGTAGTTGGACAGGTGTGCTGGGCCACCCGGCTTGCCACCACCGCCGACATTGGAGTGCTTCCACCCACCGAAGGGCTGACGCTGGACGATCGCACCTGTGATGTGCCGGTTGACATAGGCATTGCCCACCTCCACCTGTGCCACCCAGCGATCGATCTCCTCCGGATCCAGACTGTGGATGCCGCCGGTGAGGCCGTAGTCGGTGGCATTCTGCAGCGCGATCGCCTCGTCAAGATTCGGCGCACGCATGATGCCGAGCACGGGTCCGAAGCACTCCGTCTGGTGGAACCACGAGCTCGGTGTGACTCCCCAGCGGATGCCCGGTGACCACATCGTCCCGTCGGCGTCGAGCTGCTTCGGCTCCACCAGCCATGACTCCCCCGCATCCAGCTGCGAGAGCGCCCGCAGCAGCGCACCCGACGGAGCCGCGATGACCGGGCCGATGATGGTCGACGGATCCCCAGCGGGACCGACCTTCATGCTCGACGCCGCATCAGACAGTCGCCGCGCGAAAGAGGGATCGTCGTAGACCGCAGCCTCGACGATGGCCAGGGATGCCGCCGAGCACTTCTGGCCTGCGTGACCGAAGGCCGACTTCACGAGGTCCTTGATGGCCGAGTCGATATCGGCGGCGGCGGTGATGACGAGCGCGTTCTTGCCGCTGGTTTCGGCGTACATCCGCATGTCGGGACGCACGCTGTGGAAGAGCTCGGCAGTCGCACGGCTTCCAGTGAGCACGACGCTGTCCACGGCGGGATGGCCGACCAGATGCAGTCCGACCTCGTCATCCGGAGTGCAGGCCAGCTGCACGAGTCCCTCGGGCAGTCCCGCCGCCATGATGTGCTCGACGAGCAGCGCGCCCACCGCGCGGGCCTCCGGTGCCGGCTTGAGGATCGCGGCACCGCCCGCGGCGATCGCATGGACCAGACCGCATGCGGGGATGGCGTAGGGGAAATTCCACGGACCTGCGACGAGCACGACCTTGCTCGGCTCCCAGCGCAGATCGGCACTGAGCGCCTCATGGGCCAAGGTCAGGTGAGCCGCATATGTCGTGAAGTCGATGGCCTCGCTGATCTCCGGGTCACCTTCGCGCAGCACCTTGCCGGTCGTCGTCATCATCGCGGCGAGTGTCTGTCCGCGTCGACGCTCCATGGAGGCGGCCACTCGAGTCAGCGCCTCACGTCGCTCCTGCCACGAGGTCGCCGCCCACAGGCGCTGCGCGTCGAGTGCCGTGCGCACAATCGCATCGACCTCCACGGTCGACGTCACGAGCGCGGGCTCGGCCGGTCGTGGCATCGCGTAGATCCCCTGCGCCCACGCGCGATTGCCGGGGGTCGTGAAGTCCGTGTCCGGCACGTTGCGGAACGTCCCATCGACGGGGAACGAGATGGATTCGGTACGCCGGTCCTGCGTGCGATGCGTCCCGGTCGCGACCGTGTGCCGGGACGTCACGGAAGCACGGAAGCGGGACCGCTCATGCTCCCACGCGGGGGATCCCGGTGTGATGTCGAAGAGGGAGCGCAGGAAGTTGTCCGGGCTGGAGTTCTCATCGAGACGACGGGACAGGTAGGCGATGGAAGCATCGCGGTCGACATCAGCGACCACGGGCGCGTAGAAGAGCAGGCTCCCGACTGCATCACGAGTCGCCCGGGACTGGGCGGGCGCCATGCCCTCGAGCATCTCGAACTCGATCATCCCGGGATTGGCGAGCGGCTCACGCTTCGTCATGGCCCACGCAATGTCGAAGAGGTTGTGCGAGGCGATGCCGATCCGCACCGATCCCGGCACAGCACGCTCGATGACCGTGTCCAGCATGAGTTTGTAGGAGGCATCGACATCGGCCTTCGATGGGTAGGGAGCCAGGGGCCACCCGCGCTGCTCAGCCTCGATCTGCTCCATCGCGAGATTCGCGCCCTTGACGAGGCGGATCTTGATGGCTGCACCACCGGCGCGATGCCGCGTCCCGGCCCAGTCGAGCAGGCGCCGGAGCTCGTGATGCGAGTCGGGCATGTAGCCCTGCAGCACGATGCCGGCCGACAGAGCAGCGAACTCTGGACGATCCAGTGCCGCAATGAACGCCGTGACCGACATGTCGAGGTCGCGATGCTCCTCCATATCGAGGTTGACGAAGGTGCCCGTCTCCAATGACAGGCGATAGAGGGAGCACAGCCGCTCGTCGATCCGGGTCAGCGAGTCATCCCACGCGAGCACATCCAGATTGGCGCACATCGACGAGATCTTGATGGACACGTAGTTGACATCGGGTCGACGCATGAGCGCCGAGACCTGCTCATAGCGCGCGGTCGCCTCGTCATCGCCGAGGATCGCCTCGCCGAGCAGGTTGATGTTGAGCGCAAACCCATCGTGGGTACGCCGAGTGATGTAGGTCCCGAGCCGATCCGGTTCCGCCGACAGGATGACTCCCGAGGTGTCGCGGTCGACACGCCAGTCGACAGCCCAGCGCGCCGGACCGGGGATCGCGGGCGCGATGGAACCCAGGCTCAGCAGGCCGAGACGGTCGACCACGCCGAGAGCGCGCGGCACCCCTCCGCGCACGAGGTCGTGCAGCCGACGCGCCGACCGGCGCGGCTGGCGGATGCGCAGCACCTGATCCGTGAGGTCGAGGAGGAGGTCGCGTCCCGAGTCGTCGGCGATGAGGCGGCCGAGGCGCCGCGATCGCCGCTTCTCGCCGGCCGTCGTGTCGGCGAGGGCCCGCGTGAGCAGGCTCTGCGCACGCTCCTCGGCGGCTGCGGCCAGCAGGGCATCGTCCC
>CAZLHZ010000237.1:0-4129 GCA_964559285.1 uncultured Actinomycetes bacterium
CATCTTTTTCGACTTCCTGTGCTTGGACCGCCCGATCTTCTTCTACCTCGCGGACGCTGATCACTACTCCAGCACCCGCGGCCTCTATGAGAGTGTGGAGAACCTTCCCGGCACCAAGGCGACGAACCTTGACGAACTGGCGGCGGTCGCCCGCCGACTTGCGATCGGTGACCCCGAGCCGGCCGAGGATGTCCGTGCCCGCAAGGACTGGCGTGATCGCTATGCACCCAAGGACGACGGTGCAGCGACACAGCGCGTCGTGGATGTCGTGTTCCGGGGCAGGTTGGGTGCGGACCTCGTGGATATCTCCCGTGATCACCGCGAGCGGGTCCTGATTTATCTCGGCTCGATGAAGTCGATGGGCATCACGACGTCGGGACTCAACCTGCTCGCGAACATCGATCATGACCGCTTCGATGTCTCTGCGGTCTATACCTATTCGGTGAAGTCTGACCCCCTGCGCAACATCCGGGCGATCGACCGCCGGGTCAGGCACCTGCCTCGGATCGGTGCCATGAACGGATCGAAGCTGACCCACCTGCGTCGCGAGAAATTCCTGGAGCGCGGCATCCCGGCAGAGGCACTGAACCGATCCGATATCCCAGTGGCACACCTGTTCCGCGACGAATGGGTGCGGTGCTTTGGCGACGCCGAGTTCGACTACGTCATCGACTTCAGTGGATACGGGGCGTTCTGGGACTGCATCCTCCTGCAGGGCCGTGGAGCCACTCACAGCATCTGGTTGCACAACGATCTCTACGCTGATGCCCGGCGCGAGACGAACGGGGTGCGGCACCTCTACAGCCGCCTGCACAGTGTGTTCACGACGTACCGCTTCTTCGACCGCCTGGTCTCGGTGTCCTCGGCTCTGTCGTATGTGAACGCCGCCAACCTCGCCGAATACGCCCCCGCGGACCGCTTCACCTACGCGGCCAACACGATCGACTTCGAGCGCATTCTTCGGATGGCTGAGCCGCCCCCGCCGAAACCCGAGGGGGACGGTGGGGGCGAACTCGTCGAGACTCCCGACCTCGACATTGAGGTGGGCGAACTCGTCGAGGGGGAGGAGCCCGGTGACGGGCTCACCGATGAGGTCACCACATGGTCGTGGCGTAAGGCCGCCCCGGGAGTCACCACCTTCGTGACGGTCGGACGGCTGTCACCGGAGAAGAACCAGGAGCGGCTCATCCGCGCCTTTGCGCGGATCCATGCAGACCACCCGGATACGCGGCTCATCATCCTCGGCGGTGGACCCATCCTCGGGAAGCTGCGCGCCCTCATCAAGGAGCTCGGCATGACCGGTCATGTCCAACTCGCCGGATTCCTGGCCAACCCGTTCCGGGTCCTCACGCACTGTGACTGCTTCGTGCTGCCGAGTGATCACGAGGGCCAGCCCATGGTGATCCTCGAAGCATTGACCCTCGGTCTACCTGTGATCGCCACCGCCTTCTCCAGTGTCGACGGGGCCATCCCGCCCGGCTGCGGAATCGTCGTGCCGCGCTCGGTCGAAGGCGTGGAATACGGCCTGCGGGAGTACCTCGCCGGGCGTCTCCCCGCTCCGGACTTCGATCCTGCCGCCTACAACGCTCAGGCCATGCAGGAGTTCTATTCAGCGATCGGCGCGCGTCCGGCTGGCTGAAGTGCCCCCCGCATAAGGTGAGCCCATGTCGCGACCGATCTTCGTCATCGGGTCCATGGGGTCCGGAACGACCTTGACCCGGCTCATGCTGGACAGCCACCCCAACATCATGATCGCTGGGGAAACCGGATTCATGCGGGCCGCGCAGGCGCAGTACTTCATCCCGTTCTGGCCGGCAGGTGGGCAGTGGTTGCAGCGGATTGGACTGAGTCGAGCCGAGCTTGACGAGTCCGTGGCGGCGTTCTATTCCGATGTCTTCGGCAAAGCAGCGGCGAAGAAGGGTGCAACCCGGTGGGGCGACAAGACACCCTTCCACGTCCACCACATGGCAATCGCTGCACGCATCTTCCCGGATGCCCAGTTCGTTGCAACAGTGCGGCATCCCGGGGCGGTGGCCAACAGCGTCAGTCGATTCGGCTGGGACTGGAAGAAGGGCATCGAGCACTGGATCCACAGCAACCAGGTCATGGTCGACCATGGCACGCAGCTGGGTGATCGCTTCCACCTCATTCGCTATGAGGATCTCGTGCTCAACACCGAGCCCGTCCTGCGCGAGGTGATGGCATTCCTCGGCGAGCCGTGGAGCGACCAGGTGATGGCGCACCATGAGGTCCAGAGCTCCGGTGTCGCAGAGGGTGGCACCCGCACCGATGATCCTGTGGACACGGCTCGGATCTCGAAATGGCGCTCGGGCGTGTCAGACGCGGACGTGCAGCGCCTCGTCAAGGCGACGACGAGTCAGGCGCGCATTTTCGGATATGTCCCGGAGAATCCCATGCCGGTGGAGCCCCTCGGATCCCCCGAGACAGGAATGCTGGGAGTGGACGGTCACGGCCTTACCCGACGATTCGACGCTGCGAAGCCGGTCCGCAGGGTCAGTGTCAGGCCCGGCTTCGAGAACGAGCTCTACACCGTCGCGGCCCTCGGCGAGGAGCTGCGCAAGGCCTATGTTGCCGGACGCACCGGAGGTCGGGTCCGGCCTGCCTATCGGCGTTTCGTCGAGAAGGACTTGCCCGCCACTGCGACCGATGGAGAAGGCACATTGGCGCGGGTACGACGCCGACTGGCTCGCGCCATCAGTCCAGACTCCTGAGCCTGCGCTGATGACTGAGCCCGGACCAGAGGTCAGCGTCGTCCTCATCTGCTTCAACGATGAAGGTCGACTGGGGGAGGCGATTGCCTCCGCGCGTGCCCAGACTCTCCAGTCCGTTGAGATCATCATCGTTGACCACGGCAGCACGGACGGATCCCTCGCGGTCGCCACTGCTGCCGCTGATGAGGATCCCCGGATCCGTGTGATCGCGCTCGGCGCTCATGAGGGACGAGCGGGTGTCCCGATCAATGCCGGCCTGGCTGCAGCACGTGCCCCCTGGGCGACGGTGTTCGCCAGTGACGATGTGCTGACACCGCATGCCTGCGAACGCATGCTCTCTGTTGCCCAGCGCACCGGAGCGGATATCGTCGTGGGCAGTGTCGCCCGTGTCGATATGGCGACGGGTGAACGCACGCGTTGGATGCCATCCGTGTCGCAGCGCGCACGAGTCATCACGTCCATCAGCCAGCTCCCAGACCTCATCCGTGACACCCTCGGCGGTGGGAAGCTCTACAACACGGACTTCATCCGCAGCCACCACCTCTTGATGCCGCCCGAGTTGGCCTACCAGGATCAGCTGTTCACCATCTCCTACTATGCGTCGGCACGGTCAGTTGCGGTCACCCCCAGTTATGTTCTGGAGTGGCGACACTGGCCGGACACGGAACGTCTGTCCGTCACCCAGCGTCGCTCCGAGGTGCAGAACCTGAAGGACCGCTTCACGGTCAACCGGATGATCGACGAGCACCTGGCGGCTCTGGGGAGGCGAGACCTTCTCATCATGAAGCAGCGCAAGTTCCTTGCGCATGACTTGTATGTGCACGTCAAGGGTCTGGCTGACGCCGATGACGAGTTCCGCGCGACTCTGGTCCGGCGCACGAATGGCTATGTGCGTGGCTTCCCGCGCGAGGCCTATGCGGGACTGCCTCTCAATCGCCGCATCATGACCATGCTGGTCCGAATGGCGCGTCTGGACGAGGCGGAGCGGGTCGCGGAGACGACGTCGACCCAGATGATAGCGGAGTGGCGACGCATGTCCGTTCGCCCGCGTTTCAACTTGAAACGTCGTGAGGTGCTCCTCCCGCCATGGCGATCTGAGCAGGCCCGCTATGACCGGGCCTACGACGTCAGTGACTATCGGCTGCGGTTGATCCCGGAACGGTCTGCTGCCCGCCGGGCCTGCGTGCGCGTCACGACCAAGGAACGGGCGATTGTTGTCGACGTCTCGCTCGCGAGTACCGGTCGCCTCGGTCGCAAGGGGCAGACAACACTCCGGCTTGAGGACTCTGTGAGGGGTCGGGTGCTGACGCCAGCCCTGCGTCGAGTCGGCACGGGTCGCCAGTGGCGGGCCACGGTCACTCTCAGTGAACTCGAGGAGGCCTTCAAGGGACGTTCCT